>NZ_JBFUMH010000025.1:0-46648 GCF_054049475.1 Microvirga sp. P5_D2
GTCCAAGGCTGGCGATCACCTCCGCCTCGATGCCATCGCGGCGGGCAAACGCCAGCAAGCGAGCCAAGCCCTCGCCTGTGTAAAGGACGAGACTGTCGTGCTGCCCTTCAGCAAGCCGCTTCAGCCAAGACTGAACCGGCGCGGCATCTTCGACGTCATGGATCGAGACCAGCGGACAGGGAATAACGACAGCGCCGTATCGTTCTAGCATACGTGTGAACAGATCGAGTTCGCGGCTCTCTGGCACGGCAATCTTTCGGCCTTGCAGCATCATCGCTTACGCTTCCGTCAGCAGCCGCTGCGCAGATGCAGAACTGTGCCCAAGGCTCGACTGGAGAGCCCTACCGAAGACGCTGCCGACGCCAATGATCACGGGCTTCGAAGGATCGCGTTGATCGCTCGCCTTGCCGAGATCAGATATGGTTCCGGCCCACCGATCGTCATTCCGCGACACGTCCGACACCATCACTGCTGGAGTGTCCGCGGAGAAGCCCTCCTCCACCAGTCGTGCGGCAATGGCGCCTGCCGTTCCTCCGGCCATGTAGAAGATGATTGTCGTGAGAGGATCCACCAAGCCTTGCCAATCCAGATTGTCCGGAAGTTGCCCCGTCCTCGCGCATCCTGTTACGAACCGAACCGACTGCGCCATGTCGCGATGAGTGAGAGAGATACCGAGAGACGATGCCAGGGCGATGCCTGCCGTGATGCCGGGCACGACGTCTACGGGAACGCCCGCGCGCTCCAGATGATTGATCTCCTCTCCGGCCCGGCCGAAGATCATGGGATCGCCGGATTTCAGGCGCACCACATGTTTTCCTTGCATGGCAAGGCGGGTCATGAGGTCGTTGATGTCCTCCTGTGCGCAGGATGCGCGCCCTCCCCGCTTCCCGACCATGAGGCGCTTCGCTTCACGGCGTGCGAGTTCGAGCACATCTTCCGATACCAGATCATCGAAGAGAATGACGTCGGCAGCCTGCAGCGCGCGCATGGCTTTGAGGGTCAGCAATTCCGCATCGCCGGGACCCGCGCCGACGAGCGTGACACGCCCCACAGCCTTGGCGGAGTGCGAGGCGATTTGTCCGAGAACTGCGTCGACGTTTGATGCCACGGATTGCGGTGAGCCGCCCTGGAAAGCCAGATCGGTAAAGCGCTCCCAGAACGCGCGGCGCGACTGTCCCGGAGGCAGTTGCTCCATGATGCGTTCGCGTATGGCCTTGGCGAGCGAGGCCCAGGCGGACAGGGACGGATGCAGCAGCGTCTCGATGCGACGCCGTATGGCTTGCCCCAGGATCGGCGCTGCGCCGTCAGTGGAAATTCCAATGACGACTGGAGAACGATTGACCACCGAGCCGAATTGAAAATCGCAGTAGCCGGGCTTGTCGATCACGTTCACAGGAACGCCAGCTTCATGCGCGGCTATGGCAAATGCTTCCGCCTCGCTCTCATTCTCAAGATCGGCGACTGCGAGAACAGCATCATTCAGAATCTCGGGTGTCCAGCGACCACGATGCAGAGTGAGGCGGCCATCCGCCGCTCCGCGAGCCAGCAACGCCTCCATCTCGGCGCAGATTTCGGTTGCATAGACATCGACATACGCTCCCGCCGCAGCGAGAAGCTCCGCCTTCCACGCTGCGCCAGGGGAGCCGCCGACAAGCACGGCACGCTTGCCCTGCAGGTCGAAGAAGACCGGCAGCTTGGCGAGACGCCCCATGCGACCCGGCTCGGCCTCGGACGGTTTTCGTAACGACTGCAGCATCGATGAACCTCCGGATTTTCACACGACAGAAAGCGCAGTTCAGGCCGGCTATGTTGGGCAGGTTACCCGCCGCCTGCCGCGAGGACCTCGCCTGAATGCAAAAAACGCCGCGTGACGAACTGCATGCCGCTGCTGCGGCACTACAACCAATCTCGCGACGTCGTTGTCGGAAAATGCCTCTTCAGAGGCACGCGCGGCCGATCATCGTTGATCGGCGTTGCTCATGAAGGCCGGCTACGACTTCCTTGTCTGACCTGACCTTGAAGAAAAAAGGTACGCACTGCACAGATTTTGCTCAAGGCGATTGTTTGTGCAGTTTGCGCTTAATGTATGCGCTAGATTGTATAATTCGCGCTCAAGGCAAGGAAAGAGTGCTGATCGCAAAGCCATTGACGTAAGATGGAATATCCCTGGGATCGAAGGCACGCTGATCGATGAATGGGTGAGGATCGAGGATAAGATCCCCAGCTGTGCTGGGAACACTAGCTGAGCCTGACATCATACCCTCGATCTTGCTGTCGATCGTCGGGACGGCGGTCGCCGACCCGCCAAGTACACTACGGTAAATGTCCGGGCGGTAGGCTGCCTCGACCTGCGCAAGATGGGCATCATCATAAGCGACCTGTCCCCATCGAACCATCTGGCTGTAGATCCATGCGGCTTGGCTGACCCAGGGAAAGTTGGCCGCTTGACCATGGAACAGCAGATAGTTTTCGATCCGTCTCACCCTGCCGCCAGGATCGACGGTGAGTTCTCCCTTAAGCAGGCGCAGGATCATCTCCGCTGGAGTTCCCACGTAGGCGGGATCAGCCAGCATGTCGGCCAGAGACGCATGGTTATCCGGATCGTCGCACCAGCGAGCGGCGGCATCCAGCGCCACGATCAGACGCGACAGCGTCTCAGGATTATCCTCGGCCCAGTTGGGGCTGACACCCAGGACCTTCTCCGGGGCAGCCGGCCAGATATCGGCCTTCGTGGCCACCATCCGGCCCATGCCCCTTTCCACTGCGATCATGTTCCAGGGAGCGTTGACGCAGAAGCCGTCGATGGCCCGTGCCGACATGGCATCGACGGTCAGAGGGGGCGGGACCACGGTCATCGTCACGTCGCTGTCTGGATTGATCCCTGCTGCCGCAAGCCAGAAGCGGAACTCGTAATTGTGAGACGAGAACGGGTAAGTCATGGCGAAAACCAGCGGTCGGCGGCCGTCCTGCTTTCTCCGTTCGATTATCATCTTCAAGGCTAAGGCGTTTACGAGCGCATCTTCCGATCCGTCGAGTCCGAAAATCGCTTGCATCTCGCGATAAAGTTCAAGCGAGAGCGTGATGGCATTGCCGCCACGACCAAGGGCGAAGGGTGTGAAACAACGATATGGATTCGAGCCGAGGCCGAGCTGGGAAGCAATTGGCATCGGACTCAACATGTGGGCCACATCGAACTGACCGAAGGCAAGCCTGTCGCGGATGTTGGACCATGACACATCCTTGATGAGCTGCAGGCGAATGCCCTCGCGCCGGGCGAAACCCTGCTCCTCCGCTGCGACAAGCACGGCCATGTCCAGAAGTGGAATGAACCCTACACGCACCAGCCGCTCCGGCGTGGGACCGCCTCTTGCTGGAGTGGGGATGCCCTCAGTCGATCCTGATCGGCTTGAGAAGGGGCTCCCGAAGGCTTGGAAATCCAACACGCTATTATTTCTCCAGAAGCGAAGCTGCCGTGACGACGCTCTGCGCAATGTCGACCAGCTTTCTTTTTTCGTTCATGGCCGTTTGGCGCAGAAGCGCATAGGCCTCCTCCTCCGAGAGCTGCCGGGTTCTCATGAGAATTCCCTTGGCGCGCTCGATAGTCTTACGGGACGCAAGTTCGTTGCGCGCCGCCGTCAGCTCGCGTTGCAGGCGGTCGAACGCGTTGAACCGGCTGACCGCCATATCCACAATGGCCTTGACCCGCTCCTTGCGCAGCCCATCGACGACGTAGGCGGATACACCGGCTTCCACGGCGGCCTGGATCATGCCCTCGTCGGATTGGTCCACGAACATGGCTACCGGACGGGAGACGAGCTTGGAGACCTGGAACATCTGCTCGAGCACGTCGCGGCTGGGATTTTCGATCCCGATGATGATCACGTCCGGATCAATGGCGCTCAGCCGGCGAAGCATGTGGGTCATGGTGTCGATGACCTCCACGTCGACGACACCGGCATCCCGCAGGCCATCGAGGAGGATAGCGGCCCTGATGCTGTTCTCCTCGATGATCGCAACGCGGAGAGGCCGCTGCCCTGCTGGGTTATCTTTGGTCAAATCGCTGAAAGCTCTCGATGCCGATGTTCAGGTGGAACATCCTGCAAGTTTCGGGCCAAGATTATTGGGCGGGATCGGGTGGGTCCGAGTGAATTTTGCTTGTTTTTTAGGCATTTCATGCCGGCTGCTGTGGCAAGCTCACCCCTGTCTTGTCATAGAGGGCCATGACCTCTACGATGCGTCCGTCGAGATTTGGCCGACGACTGAGCTGCTGCGCGATACCGTGCACCTGCACGGGCGATTTCCCCAAGCATCGATATCTTCGAGCCAAGGCGCTTCGGCATCTTGACTCATCTTTAGGACCAACTGGGAAAGGAGCGCACCATGGCTACGGGCACGGTGAAGTGGTACAACGAAACAAAGGGCTATGGATTCATCCAGCCCGACAACGGCGGCAAGGATGTTTTCGTCCATGCGTCCGCTCTGGAGCGCGCCGGTCTGCGTGGTCTGGCCGAGGGCCAGAAGGTCTCCTACGAGATCGAGTCCGACCGCCGCACCGGCAAGGAATCGGCAGGAAACCTGAAGACGGCTTAATCAAGCCCTCCAGCCATCGATTTCTCAGCAGAGGCCGCTCCAGCTTGGAGCGGCCTCTGTATTTTGGCGCATGAGGTATCTCAATGCGCAAAGCCAAGGAAAGGAATCCTGACATTGGCGCGCAAGAAGTCAAAACCGATCGAGAGCGGATATGCTCTCTTTGACGTCCTCTACGAGGATGGCACCCGCAGTTCGAACAGACGCGTCCCGCGCTCCATCTTGGGTGGGCTCGATGGCGATGAGCCTGCCCGTATAACCATTGAAGAGCAGGACAACGCTATCGCCGAGAAAGCCGGCCGCCCCCGCATTCCGATCAAGAAGATTACGCGCTCGCCGGACTAACGCTAGCGGCCGGTCTTATCGTCGGCTTTTGCGGATATTTTGGGCGCGTTGATTGTTTTCGGGCATTTCTCCAAGAGAGATTGGGCGGAAACGGAAAGAAAAACGGCTAAAATCTTTGATTTTTCCTATAATTAGCAAGTTGGCACTTGTAAAAACTCGATAATTATCTATATCTTTATTATCGACTTTGGCCGGACAATCGGGCCGTTTCGCTGTTGGCTCTGCCAGGCGCACGTTCGGACTTTCTTACCAAAACTTCGACGAACCGAGTTGAGGCAGCGAATTCGCGTGCCTTCGCTCACGTGCATCTGCGGCAATCGCGAAAGGTCACCCCCATGATTACGGGCACTGTGAAATTCTATAACGACACGAAGGGCTTCGGCTTCATCCAGCCGGACGATGGCAGCAAGGACGTGTTTGTCCATGCCACGGCCCTCGAGCGCGCAGGGATGCGCGGTCTCGTGGAAGGCGAAAAGGTCTTATTCGACACGGCGGAAGACCGTCGCTCCGGCAAGATTGCAGTCGACAATATCCAGAAGGCCTGAGGATGACAGGGCGCATACCATAAGCGCCCTCCCCGAAGCCGCTCCCGAGCGGAGCGGCTTTTTCTTTACGAGCCTTCCTCGTCCGACGGCTAAGAAGTGAGGAATTGATGAACACGTTTCGAAGAGCCAATCCTGCGAAGACAGTCATGTTCGTGGTGGATTATGACGATGCGCGCAGGGCCTATCTGTGGGTCGACGATCTCACAAAGGCGAACGATAGCCGGGCCATCGCCTTGATTGCGCGAGCCCAGCAAGAGCAAGGCACGCTGCCTGAAGGCACCATCACCGGCATCAGACGTATCCGGTAAGCGGCTGCGCAGGTACGATCAGAACAACACATTGAGATCATTAAACGGAATGAAGCAGAAAGATTTAGGCGAGCGGCTGAGTGCCGCCATGAGCGCGAAACAAGCAATGGCGGCCAAGTTCCTTCAGCGCCCCGGCCCTGACGATGCGGCGGTGGCGGAACGGCGAGCGGCCCGAGCCGCCGTGAGCGCCGCGCGTGACGCCCGTCTGGCGGAGCGCGAGGCCCAGCGCCTTGCCGAGAACGCTCGCATCACGGCCGAGCGCGAGGCGATGGCGGCGGAACAAGCCGATCAGGAAGTGCGTGCTGCGGCCGAAAAGGAAGCGAATGACGCAAGGCTGGAGGCAGAACGCAAAGCCGCCCGCGATGCTCGTTACGCGGCCCGCAAAGCGCGGCAGTAGCGACTTCTGCCCCATAGCCTCTCGACGATTGCAACTGACCCGATTCACGCAACAGCAAGGAGATCGACAGATGTCTCACAAGTTCAAAGTCCGACAAATGGTCCGGTTGAAGCAGCCGGGCTTTTCCGATGCAAGAACGAGCGCCGTCAGCATCTATGAGGTTGTGCGACTGATGCCGGCCGATCAGACCGGCGAAGTTTCGTACCGGATCAAGTCGGGTGCGATCGAGAAAGCCGTGCGGGAAAGCGAAATTCGGAGCACCTAGCCCTCCATACCCACCCGCTATGTGATCCGCCCAATGCATGTTACGGCAGATTGAATCTCATCATTGAAAGATAGGACATCCTTTGCAGGTTTTAGTGCGCGACAACAATGTCGATCAGGCCCTTCGGGTTCTCAAGAAGAAGATGCAGCGCGAAGGCATCTTCCGCGAGATGAAAGCGCGGAAGGCTTATGAGAAGCCCTCCGAGCGCAAGACCCGTGAGAAAGCGGAAGCTGTCCGGCGCAACCGCAAAGCCGCTCGCAAGCAGGCTATCCGCGAGGGACTGATTGCGGCACCGAAGCCCAAGCCGCGCTTCGCCAATCCGCGTCGGCCCGGGGCTGCTGCCCCCAATACGACCCCGCGCACCGAAGCCGCAGGATCGAAGGTCTAGCAGGATCAGAGCGATAGAGCCGAGCATGGTTCTCCGAGACGGTAGAGCGGCTTTCGATATGCGCCGCTCCGTCTCCATCCTGGGCGTCAGTGCGCAATAAGCCTGACGCCGAGCACCCTCAAAAGAGCAGTCCGCTTTTGGGGCCGATGTTCTCGTCGCCCCTTAGTTTGTTCAATCGATTATTCATCCGAAGAAGTTATTCGCCGTGCAGCGCGCCCGCTCAAAATTGTTCGATATTCTATTGGCATTGTGGACCGGTCTCTTCGCGCCTGCCTTGGCCATTCTGTGGCTGTGCGGATCACCGGAGCGTGGCGTCCGGCTGGCGTCCCGGCTGTGGGCGCGCGGTATCCTTGTGGGCTTGAAGTGGGTTGTCGGCCTGAACTACGCCGAGCGAGGCTTGCACAACGTCCCCAATGAGCCCTGCCTGATCATCGCCAACCACCAATCGACGTGGGAGACCTTGGCGTTTCTGATCCTTTTCCCGGATGTGGCGATTATCGCGAAGCGGGAACTGCTGACGGTTCCGGTCTTCTCGTGGTTCCTGCGCAAGTCGCCGATGATCCTGATCGATCGGGAGAGCGGCTCGAAGGCGATTCGGAAGATGGTGGATGAAAGCCAAGCGGCTCTGGCCCAGGGTCGTTCCGTGCTCATCTTTCCCGAAGGAACCCGCAAGTCGGCCTCAGAGCCCATCGCGTTCAAGCGCGGAGTGGAACTGCTTTACATCAAACTCAACCGGGTGGTTCTCCCGGTGTCTCTGAATTCGGGTCTCTTTTGGGGACCGGATCGGCCTTACAAGCGGGCCGGCACGATTTCGGTTTCCTATCTCAGCCCCATCGAGCCAGGCCTTACAGGCCACGAATTCACACGCAAAGCCGAGCAGCTTCTCGAAACTGAGAGAAGACACTCCTGGTCACAGGCAGCCTGAGTTCGGGCTCGGCATCAGCGTATCGCCGAACCCGAATTAGCACCTAACGGCCCTCTATGGAGCCGACACCAGCTCGATGAAGGGCTCGAGGCTCGCATAAGGCAGCGTGAACTTCTCGCCCCTGAACAGCATCGGCACATCCTGCCCACCGGCAAAGCCGGAGGTCAATCTGCTGCGGACCGTGAAGGTCTCGTCTGCCTTCACATCGCCCCAGGGCTCATCCAGATGGTCCATCACGCCAAGTTCACTCAGCTTGGATTCAACGGTCTGCGTGCGGGCATGCGACGGCAACTGCCGCAAGCTGCTTTCCACTTCGTCGCGCATGACGGCATAGGCAGGATTACGAATCTTGTAGCGAAGCTCCGCATCTTGCGTGAAGCGCCATACGGAACCGATCACCATCTGCTGCTGCTTGGTGGGCGGCGTCTTCGCGGGCTTGTCCGTCTTCTTGTCCGCCTTGGCCCGGGCGGGAGGCTCGGCAGGCTGAACTCCGGCGATCAGCGTCCACTTGCTCGACCACTCCACCGCCCGATAGTCGCCTTTGGTGAGCCGATCGGTGAATTCCAGAATATCCTGATCGATGGGGCGCTTGCCGCCGCTTGACTCGAAATACCGTTGCCGCATGTCATCGGGAAGAAGCAGATAGAAATTGTCGCTCTTGACGTCCACATCGAAAATTTTGGCGACCTTCACCACCTGATCGCGCGTGGTCGGAGCCTCTACGCCGTTGCCCGTTGGGTAGACGATTGTCCCCTTGGAAACGCGGATGTAGCCGCCCACCTGAATATCCGACATGTAATCTTCTCTCTTTCATTGAAGCGGCAATTGCTGCGGACTCCGCAGGCAGTAAAAGGGAACGGCACCCGAAGGTGCCGTTTCTGTTGCTAGGCTTTCCCGAGCCCCGGATCGTTACGCCGCGAGGCGCACTGCACCCATGTCAACGTTGTCGTTGGCATTTATGAATTTGCACTATCAAGGCCGTAGCTAAGCCTAATCGCAACCTAGCCTTTATCACGCCCAGTCGAACCCATGTCGCCCCCATCAAAAACACGCCGGAACTACAGCCGATGTGCTTTTGGTGGAGGCGGCGGGAATCGAACCCGCGTCCTGAACGTCTATTCCACTCTGCCTCTACGATCATAGTCAGGCGAACCTGACACTCGGGATATAGAGGATCATCGACACGATATCTAGGCTTCAAATCGATGGTCTATGCTATTGAGCGCCCGACCTTATGACGCACCGCCCCCTGTTGGTGCGGCTACGCTTGGGCCAAAAGCCAATCGCCTTGATTTAAGAGAAGGGATTGAGGGACAAGGCATGGTTGTCCCAGATCCAGCGGTCGAAATCGCCGCCGATCCGCTCTATCGCCGGCTCTTCGATCCTTGCCATTCCCACACCCGCATTGCCGGAGGTCACCAGGAACGTGGCCCTATCTGGCGCCGCCGTTACCCCGCAGACATCCGACATGCGCTTGCGGCCGAGGTAACGTCGCGAAGCTCTGTCCCAGAACGCAACGACACTGCCTCTCGGGCTCGTGGCGGCAATGATGTCACCCGACCGGTCGAGGGACACGGAGCCGATATAGTTCTCCATCGAGACGAGATCGTCCTCCGGCATGTCGAGGAAAACCGTCTCGCCACGCGGCGTGAGAAGCCCAACCAGCTGCACGACGTTGAGCGGATCCCCTTTGAACTGGCAGCCGAAGACAACCTCGCCATCCGGCGCACAGGCAAGGTGACGGATGCTCAAGTTGCGCAACTCGCGCCCCAGTTCGATATGGCTTTCGACTTCACCGCTTCCTGCACGAATGAGAGCAAGGCTTGGCTCAAGTTCGCCTTCGTTGACGACATCCCGGCTGTCCGACTCCGTACGCTCGCCGCCATTGGCCACGACGAGGCGTTCGCCACCGGGCAGGAAGGCGAGGTCATGCGGCCCGGGTCCGCTCGTGGTCATCTCTCCGATCCGCGCGTAGCCGGCATCCGCGTTGTAGATCCCGAGGATTCCCTCGCCGGCCGCGATGTGGTTCTCGGTGGTGAAAAGCAGCCGTCCGTCATCGGAGAAGACGCCATGCCCATAGAAATGCCGCCCCTGCGCCGCCGTCACCACCTTGCGGACGCTGCCGCTGGCGGGATCGATCACGGCCATCCAGTTGCCGGGGCGGCGGGCAAAGACGACGAGTTCGCGCCCGTCTGGACGCAAAGTGATGTCATGCCCCCGTGATGGCAGGGTCGTGGCGAAATGCATGCGCCCGTCATGCGAGAATGCAGCCACATGATGAACGCCGTCCGCATTCGTGCAGGCTGAAACATAGACAGGCTCGCCCGCCTGCGCCGTCCGAGGGGCAAGGCTCGTGCCGATGGCCGCGCCGAGGGCGGCGAGGAAGCTTCTGCGATCAATCACCATCGAGAGAATTGAACCCTGTCGTGATGTTCAAAGCCGGCGGAAGATTAGCTGTTACAAGCGTGCGGGCCGAAGAGACAACATCGCGCAGCAGCACTACTTGCCCGCGACGGCGTGGATCGGCAACCGCTTCGCTCAGATTCTGCGGTGCGTTCTTGGCAATCGAAGCTGCATTATCAAGAGCGCCGAGCGCAACTTGTGCTTCATCGCCGGGATTTGCACCAAGCAGCGCTTGAGACAACGCACGCGCCCCTTCCAGATTGAGGCGGACCACCCGTGTGCCGCGTCCGCTGCGCCACATTTCGGCAAGCATAGGGCGGGAGGAATCGATGCTCTGGCCGAGAGGCGCGGTGAGCTTGAAGTCCTCGACGACTTCGAGGGCGGTCAGGAGATCCGTCACGAAGCGTGTCACGGCTTCGCGAGCGCGCGCTTCATCCGCCTGTTCCAGCATCGGCAAGGTTTTCTGCCGCCACTCGTCCGAAACCTTGCGCGATGTTGCGGCAAGCGCATTCGCGATGGCCTGCCCTACACGGCACAAACGCTCGCTGGCGTGTGTGCCGGAACGGAGATCGCCGCGCGTCTCCTTTTCGAACAGGAGCCGCTCAAGAGCCGAAAACCCCTGTCCGGCGACGCTGGTCTCCTGAAAGCGCTCTGAGGAAAAGACTTCAACATCCGGACGCGAAATGAGGTTCGACAGCGCGCGCGAGACTGCGTTCCGGCGCTCGGGCCAATGGGCCATGCGCTCGAACCTGAAGTCTTCGCCGATAGGCCCATAGCGCAGGAACTCGACCTGAGCCCACGCATCGGCGGCCGTATGATAAACGGCATCGAGCGCATTGAGATCACGCGGGGGGCGCGACTTGCAGATAGTGTTCCATGCTACTGCCTGTGCGGATGTCGCCTCCGCAAGCGCTTCGTAACGTGGCAATGCAAACTCGCGCGCGGCCCGCAAGGCTGCTTCGCGATGATCGGCCGCGTTTACGGGCGCGCCGGATGCGAGCGCGAAAACAAAACCGAATGCTGCCAGCAAGCGCTTCACGTCGAACTCCTAAAGCGAAGACAGGAAGGCGAGAAGCCGATCACGTTCACTCCTATCGAGAGCGATGTAGCGCGACCGTGCCGCGCTCCCCTCTCCGCCATGGGCCAGGATTGCCTCCTCAAGCGTTCCCGCACGCCCGTCATGCAGGAAGCCTGCCCGGGATGCAAGAATTCGAGAGAGCCCCCAGAGCGGTACGGTCTTCCATTCACCCGAGGCTACCCCGGGCTCGGTCGCACCGCCATCGAGTTCATCGCCCATGTCGTGTAGGAGAAGATCGGTATAAGCCTGCACCGGACCCCACGGCGACGGTAATGCAGGCGTGTGGCAGGCGGCGCAGCCGATGGCCACAAACAGCCTTTCGCCAGCGCTATCCATGGCTCCGTTCGTTCGCATGGGAGGAGCAACCGAGGCGAGATAATCACGAATCATCGCGACTAGCTCGACCGTGATCTCGGGCTCGCTCTCATTTCCCCCATGCGGAGCAGCGCGGCATTCAGATTGCATCCGCGAGCAATCGCCCCAGGGAGCAGGCAGCCCTGGCGTCGAAAGACCGATATCAAGCGAGAATGCCGTCTCGGTCATGCTGGAAAGGCTCGCCGCCGATGCCTTCCAGCCGAAGCGCCCAATGCGGTATGCGCCGTCATGCATGGCGACCATGTTCGCCCGGCCGGAAATGCCGTCGCCGTTCCGATCGTCCGCGTCCGCGCGCTCAAGAATGGCGGCATCGGGAACCGCTTCGAGTAACCCGAGGCCGTGCAGCGCTGGCGCAAGGCGGGCTCCTTGATAGGTGCTGGACGCGACGGCACCCCCGCTCAGATCGCGGGCATAAGGCCCCTTCTCCGAAAGAGCGATGCGCCCCTCCGGCTCGACACCCGGAACGGCGGCGGTCTGGAGCTGCTTGCCATAGACCGGGTCAGCCTTGCCGTCGTTATCTGAGAAACGCAGGATGAGATTGTCGCTCGTGACGATACCAGCTGCATTCACCTCGACGGGCATGCGCTCCAGACCCGCGTGGCAGGAGACACAGGCGCGAGCGTTGAAGAGAGGTCCCAGGCCGTCGTTGGCCTTCGTCGATGACGGCGCCGGCACCCAGGCGCGCTCGAACAGCGCCTTGCCGATGGTACGGCTCATCCTGTCGTCCGCCATGGCGGCTCCTGCGAGCGCGATGGCGATGCCGATGCCGGCGGCAAGGCGCATCACACGACCCTCACATAGCCCATCATCCCGAACTCCAGATGCTCGAGGATATGGCAGTGGAACATCCAGTCACCGCGCTCGGCCACGAAGGCGATCTCGATGCGCTCTTTCGGATGCAGCAGCACCGTATCGGCGAGAAAGCGTGGCACGTCCGAACGCGAGGCGGAAAGCACCTCGAACATATGTCCATGCAGATGGATCGGATGCGGATGCGGCGTGGCGTTCATCAACTCGAACACATAGGACTTGCCCGCGTCCAGCATCGCCAGAGGCGGCGGCATCTGCCGGTGCCCGGCATTCGGCCAGGATGCCTTGTTGATGGCCCAGAAGGTCGCATCCTGAACGCAGAGGGAATCGAGCAGCACCTTGCTGAGCGGATCGTCCTGCGCGATTGCCTGCACGAAGCCGGCAGCACCCGTTGCGGCGCTGAACGCGAAGCTCATGCGCTCGGCCGATTTCAAATCAGCGCGCGGCACACGCGATGCATAGAGAGGCTTGGGCCGGAACACGCGCGGCTTCAGAGCGGACTCGACCGTGTTCAGTGTCGCCAGCGTCCAGGGCTCGGAAGAGAAATAATCGAGCACTTTGAAAGATCGTCCGGCCTTAGGGGCGCGCACCAGAATGTCGAGGCGCATCGCCGCGCCGAGCTTCCAGCTATGCAGCGGAAAGGGGTCGATGGGATTGCCGTCGGTTGCGATCACATAAGCGTCGGCCCCCTCCACGCCGACCTCTATCGTGCGGGAAGCATCGATGTTGAGAATGCGCAGGCGAATATCGCCATGGGCGGGAACGTCGACGGAGAAAGCCTGCACACCGTTGACGGCCCGCACATTGCCGAAGGTGCCGGCGCGGCTCGCGCCCTCCGATGTTTCAAACGGCAGCCAGGCGCCGCTCTCGGCGAGACGCCAATCCTTGTTGGCGAGCACGATATCCGCATGCGACGGTTCCTGCTCGTCGCCTTCGACGATCAGGATGCCCGCAAGCCCGCGCCCAACCTGGCCCACTTCGTTGCAGTGCGGATGGAAGAAGAACGTTCCCGTATCGGGCGGCGTGAATTCGTAAGCGAAGGTCTCGCCCGGATTGACCGGTGGCTGCGTCAGGTACTGAACGCCGTCCTGGCTGTTGGGCACGCGAATGCCGTGCCAGTGCATCGAGGTGTGCTCGGGCAGGTTGTTGACGAGCTGCGCCCGCACCGTATCGCCGAGCCGCATGCGTGTGATGCCGAACGGCGCGTCTGTATAGGTCCATACACGCGAAACGGGCCCCGAGGGCCCGAGAAGCCGCGCGTCGCGCTCGGCTGCGGTAAAGATGAGTTCGTGCCGACGCCCGCCTTTTCCGGGCGGGCGAGTGGGCAGTCCCTCGCCCGCCCGGGCAGGCGAAGATCGCCATCCCAGGCTTGCAAGAGCGCCGCCGCCCGCAATCCCCGCAGCCCCGCTCAATAAGGCGCGGCGCGTCAGCACGACACCCTCACTGCACTGCCGACGGATTGTCGAGAGAGTCGGAACCCTCAATGTCGATCTTGAGACCGAGCGCGCTCACCAGACCTTCGATGGCACGGGCCTGGGCGACGAGAGCATTCACGCCGTCCTCGACCACGCGATTGCCCTCGGCATTGCCTTCCGCGATCATCTGGTCGTAGGACTCGACGCCCTTGTCGGCCCGCGCCTTGATGGCGCCGAGCTTGTCGGTCGTGTTCTTCATGGCGTCATCGACCTTGCCAGCCGCTTCGCCCGCTTTGTCCTTCGCATAGGCCGCAAGGCTCGCGCCCTCGACCACGCTCCCATCCGTGCGCACATAGCGGCCGTTATAGATCGCCGCCATGCCGGCTTGATCGTAATAGTGCGAGTTGTGGGTGTTGTCGGAGAAGCAATCATGCTCCTCTTCCGGATCGTGCAGGATGAGCCCGAGCTTCATGCGCTCGCCGGCCAACTCGCCGTAAGAGAGGCTGCCGAGACCGGTGAGGATCGTCGCAAGTCCGTCCTCGGCTTTCTTGGCTGTCACCTGCTTGCGGGCCGCGCCCTTGGCGCTCCAGGCCTGCGCCATCTCCGACAGATCGTCGACGAGAAGATCCGTCGCAACGCGCAGATACTCACGCCGGCGCTCGCAATTTCCGTGGGTGCATTTGTCGAGCGCGTAATCGGTTGCAGGACGCGTTCCGGCACCGGCCTTCGAGCCGTTGAGGTCCTGTCCCCAGAGCAGGAATTCGATGGCATGATAACCTGTCGCGACATTGGACTCGACGCCACCGGCTTCCTGCAGCTTGTCGCTCAGAAGCTTCTTCGTGATCTTGCTCGCATCGACCTGACTGCGTCCGATGCGGATCTTCTTGTTGGCGATCACATTGGCGCGGTAAAGCGGGTTTTCGTCCGACTTTTCGCCGTAGGAGGATGTGTCGACATAGTCGATCAGGCCTTCGTCCAGCGGCCACGCATTGACCGTGCCTTCCCACTCGTCGACCAGCGCATTGCCGAAGCGAAAACCTTCCGTCTGCTGGTAAGGCACGCGCGCCGCACGCCATGCTTCGCGCGTTTTCTGGAGGTTATCCTCCGTGGGCGCGCCTAAGAAGGCATCCACCGCCTTGCCGAGATCACGCGCCGCTTTCAGCGCATCCTCATACATGGCCTGCGCGATATTCGCATAAGTGGCAACCACCGCCTTGGGCTCGGGAGTTGCAGCGAAAGCGGGTGAGGCAACAAGCAAGCCGAAAAGCGCCGTTGCTGCCAACAGGGACCGGGCAGACTTCATGGACAGGGAACTCCCTCAAGATCAGCGTGATAGCGTAGTTTAGAAATCCTAAAAACTACTTTGCTTTCAATTACTTAACTACACGGCGCCGAGCCTTGCCGCAACCCTGTCTCCGGGAGCACGACATGAAGGGTGAAGAAGCGCCTGTTAAATGAGCAATCCAAAAGGAAGTTACGCTACTTGATAAGCTCTCATACGCTCTGTTCCGAGCTGGCCTGGAGCGCGGCCAGCCGCGCTCCAGGTAATATCCATTATCGATTCTAGGCCGCGACCGGCGAGAGCTTCTCGTTTCCGGTCCTCACCCGACGACGCTGCAGCCACCAGATCAGGCCCGCCACCGCGAGCGCCGGAATGTAAACCCAGATGGTCGAGGGCCGTCCCGGTGCGGGCTGGATGACGCTGACGATCTTGAAGCCGGGCTCGAGGCCCACGCGCTTGGCATAGGACCCGAAGGCCACGTTGCTGATCGTCATCTGATCGCCGAGGCCCGCCACGGTGATGCCGGTCTCGCGCAGGCGCTCCTGCGGCGTGGCCTTCGCGGTTCCCAGGTCGAGGCTCACCGTCTTGCGCACATCGTCGCCCTCAATATTCAGCCCCTCCACCACGAAGGCGAGGCGCTGGTTCTCAGGGGTGCGGGCGACCTGATTCATCAGCTCGCTCGCGGGCAGCGAAACGGTTGCCGGGTGGACCTGGTTGATGAACCAGTCGGGGCGGAACAGGGCGAAGCACACCGCAAGCAGGATCGCGCTCTCCCACAGGCGGCTTCTTGTCGCGAAGTAGTTCATGGTCGCCGCCGAGAAGATCAGAACCGCCGCCATGTTGGTAGCGATGACAATGCCCGCATCCATCCAACTCTCGATGCCGATGAGCAGCATGGCGGGGTTGAAGATGAACACGAAGGGCAGCACTGCGGTGCGCAGAGAATAGAGCGCACCCTGGAAGCCCGTCGCGATGGGATCCTCACGCGAGATTGCCGCCGCCGCGAAGGCCGCAAGGCCCACGGGTGGCGTGATATCGGCCATGATGCCGAAATAGAACACGAACATATGCACGGCGATCAGCGGAATCGCGAGGCCCGCCTGCGCGCCCAGCTCCACCACCACCGGCGCCATCAAGGTCGCGACCAAGATGTAGTTCGCCGTGGTCGGAATGCCCATGCCGAGCACGAGGCTGATGAGCGCGATCAGCAACAGCATGACGATGACATTGCCGCCGGAAATGAATTCCACGAACTCCGTCATCATGAGGCCGAGGCCGGTGAGCGTCACCGTGCCGACGACGATGCCGGCGGTTGCTGTCGCAATCGCGATGCCGATCATGTTGCGCGCACCGAGCGCGAAACCGTCCATGAGATCGGCGCCCGCCCCACGCGCCGCCGCGGGAATCGATTCCTTGCGGAACAGGGCAAGCAGGGGGCGGCGGGTTGCCAGGATGCCGATGATCGTAGTCGTCGCCCAGAAGGCCGAGAGACCCGGCGACATTTCCTCGACCATCAGGCACCACAAAAGCACCACGAGTGGAATCAGGAAGTCGAGGCCGGTGCGCGTCACGTCCCAGGCGCGGGGCAGACTGATGATGGGCGTGTTCGGATCGTCGAGCTCGAGATCGGGGAAGCGCGCCGCATAGGACACGGTGACGAGATAGATTACGACGCCCGCCGCTGCGAGAATCCAGGGTGCGCTGGCGCCGAAAGCGGCCTGTGCGCCGATGACGCCGTAGTAGAGAAGTCCGAGGACGACGATGGAGCCCGACAGACCGAGGCCCGTGCGCAGGAAGCGCGTCCTGGCGGGCATGGCCTCGCGCGGGATCGGCTTCGAACCGATCTTCAACGCTTCCAGATGCACGATGTAGAGAAGCGCGACGTAGGATGCGACCGCAGGCAGGAAGGCGTGGGTCACGATTTCCGAATAGGGAATGCCCACATATTCGACCATGAGGAAGGCGGCCGCGCCCATCACCGGCGGCATGATCTGCCCATTGATGGAGGAAGCGGCCTCGATGGCGCCGGCTTTCACGCCGGACAGGCCCGTGCGCTTCATCAGCGGAATCGTGAAGATGCCGCCCGACACCACGTTCGACACCGAGGAGCCGGAGACGACGCCGTTGAGCGCGGAGGACACCACGGCGACCTTTGCCGGGCCGCCGCGCAGATGGCCGAGAAGCGCGATGGAGATCTGCATCATCCAGTTGCCCGCGCCCGCTTTGTCGAGCAGCGTTCCGAAAAGAACGAAGAGGAACACAAAGCTGGTGGATACGCCGAGCGCGATGCCGAACACGCCTTCCGTCGTCAACCATTGATGTTGGAGGAACTTCGAGATCGATGCGCCGCGATGCAGCAGCACATCGGGCATGTAGGGGCCACCGAAAGTGAAGCCGATGAAGACCAGCGCGACGATGACCATGGGCAGGCCGAGCGCGCGGCGCGTGGCTTCGAGCAGCAGCAGGATGCCTACTCCCGCCGTCACGAGATCGAGCATGATCGGCTGGCCCGGACGCGCGGCGAGTTCACGATAGAACAGGAAGAGATACGAGCCCGCGAAGGCGCCGGCCAGCGCGAGCACCCAGTCGAGGGCTGGCACGTAGGAACGCGGCGAGGACTTGAAGGCCGGATAGGCCATGAAGGCGAGGAAGAGCCCGAGGCCGAGATGAATGGCGCGCGCCTCCGTATCGTTCAGAATGCCGAAGCCGAACACGAACGGCAGCGGCGATGCGTACCAAAGCTGGAACAGGGACCATGCGATGGCGACCGCTGTGATCAAGGTGGCGGTAGAACCGGTCGGCTTGCGGCCTCCCGTATCGGCTTCGGCGACGAGTTGTTCCAACTCGGCGGAGGGAGCAAGGGCGGCTTTCTCGGTGGTCGACATGGTCGTATCCTTGAACGTCTCAACAAGGCAAAGGGGCAGCCTGCGCCGCCCCCGCCCTCAAAAAGGTTTCTGTTTTGAAGCCTGCTTACTTCAGCCAGCCTTTTTCCTTGTAGTACTTCGCAGCGCCGGGATGCAGCGGAGCGGAGAGACCATCCTTCACCATCTTTGCCGGGTCGAGGCCGGCGAAGGCCGGGTGCAGCGACTTGAACTCGTTGAAGTTCTCGAACACCGCCTTGGTCACCTGATAGACGGTCTCTTCCGGTACCTTGGCCGAGGTCACGACGGTCGCGAGCACGCCGTMGGTTTCCACATCCTGCGGGTTGTTGTTGTAGAGGCCGCCCTTGATCGTCGCCTTGGCGTAGTAGGGCTTGTCGCCGAGCAGCTTATCCACGGCCGGACCGGTGATCGACACGAGCTTCGCGCCGCAGGTGGTGGTCGGGTCCTGGATGTTCGCGGAAGGATGGCCCACGCCGTAGAAGAAGGCGTCGATCTTGCCGTCGCAGAGCGCGGAGCCGTGCTCGTCGGCCTTCAGCTCGGAGGCGAGCGAGAAGTCGGACAGCTTCCAGCTCTTGGCGCCAAGCAGCTCCTCCATGGAGGCGCGGGTGCCGGAGCCCGGATTGCCCACGTTCACGCGCTTGCCCTTGAGATCGTCGAAGGTCGCGGCGTTCGCTTCCTTGCGGGCGAGCACCGTGAAGGGCTCAGGGTGCACGGAGAACACCGCACGCAGATCGCCGAACGCGCCGCCATCCTTGAACGCGCCTTCACCCTTCAGGGAGTTGTACTGCACGTCGGACTGGGTAAGGCCGAAATCGAGCTCGCCCGCCTTGATGGTGTTGACGTTGTAGGCCGAGCCGCCGGTGGATTCCACCGAGCAGCGGATGCCATGCGTCTTGCGGTCCTTGTTGACCAAACGGCAGATCGCGCCGCCGACGGCGTAGTACACGCCGGTCACGCCGCCCGTGCCGATGGTGGCGAAGTTCTGCTGCGCCTGCGCCGGCAGGGCCGTGAAGGCCAATGTGGCTGCGGCTGCGCCGAGCAGGGTCTTGTTCAACACTTTCATTTGTCTTCCCTCGTATTGCGTCCGGCTTTTTGCCGGACTTGAAGTCAGTCCGGGGATTGGTTTCCCCGCTGCCGCCCCTGCCTCTTCAGGAGAGGTCTCAGGCGACTTTCAGTTTCACGCCCGCGAGCGCCGCATCCACGGCATCTCCCAGACGCTCGACAATCGTATCGACGATGGCCTCGTCGACGATGAAGGGCGGGGCGAGCATGACGTGATCCCCCCGCACTCCGTCGATGGTGCCGCCCATGGGATAGACCATGAGGCCGCGGGCCATCGCCTCGCGCTTGATGCGAGCATGAAGTTTCTCTTTAGGGTCAAAGGTCGTTTTGGTCGAGCGGTCTTCCACCAGTTCGATTGCCATGAACAATCCCCTGCCCCGAACATCGCCCACATTGGGATGATTGCCAAACCGGTCGTTCAAGCGCTGCCTGAGGCGCCCCCCCATGGCCTTGACGTTGCCGAGCAGGCCATCGCGCTGGATGACTTCCTGTACGGCAAGGGCGGCGGCGCAGGCCATCGGATGTCCGAGATAGGTATGCCCATGCTGGAACAGGCCCGAGCCGTTCGCGAAGGCATCGAAGATGTGCTGGCCCAGCAGCACGGCCCCGATGGGCTGGTAACCGCCGCCCAGCCCTTTCGCGATGGTCAGGATGTCCGGCGCAATGCCGTCCTGCTCGCAGGCATGGAGCGTGCCCGTGCGGCCCATGCCGCACATGACTTCATCCAGAATGAGGAGCACGCCATAGCGGTCGCAGATGGCGCGAATACGCTTGAAATAATCCGCTACCGGCGGCACCGCGCCTGCCGTGGCGCCGACGACGGTTTCGGCCACGAAGGCCATGACCGTGTCCGGGCCGAGCTCCAGGATCTTGTCCTCCAGCGCCTGCGCGGCACGCGCGGCATAGGCCTCGTCGGTTTCACCGGACTGCTGATAGCGGTATGCGAAGCACGGATCGATGTGATGGGTCTCGACGAGAAGAGGCCGGAACTGGGCCCGGCGCCATTCGTTGCCGCCCGTGGCAAGCGCGCCCAAGGTGTTGCCATGATAGCTCTGGCGACGCGCGATGATGTTCCGGCGCTCCGGCTTGCCGTTTTCCACGAAATATTGCCGCGCCATTTTCAGCGCCGCCTCGACCGCCTCCGACCCGCCCGAGACGAAATAGACATGCGACAGCCCGGCCGGCGCATCCTCGATCAGTTTATCGGCGAGCGCCTCGGCCACTTCGGTGGTGAAGAAGCTGGTATGCGCATAAGCGAGCTTGTCGGCCTGCGCCTTCATGGCGGCGGTTACATCGGGATGGCCGTGCCCCAGGCAGGAAACCGCGGCTCCGCCGGACGCATCGATGTAGGAACGCCCTTCCGAATCGAACAGCTCGACTCCTCTGCCGCCCACGGCCACGGGCAAGGCTCCATGAATTTGACGATGAAGAATGCGGGTCATCGGGTTCTCCTGCCGTCCTGCGGCGACCAGTGAATATTGAAGGCGGCGAGCTGGGCTTCCGTGCGTTTGAGCGCCTCGAGCGACTGCTCCCCACCGCGTCCCGCGATGAGCGCTGCCAAGATCTCGCTTACGACAAAGCATGGCGTCATGGTGTGGAAGAACGATAGGCTGTCAGTCGGGATCAGGATGGTGGACTTCGCCACCTGCGCCAGCGGCGACACGGGGCTGTCGGTCAGGGCGACGATGGGAATGCCCTGCGCATGCGCATAATGCACGGCGTCAACCGTCGCGCGCGAATAGGGCGACACGCTCACTGCAAACACGATATCGTCCTCGGCCGCATCCCGGATGGAATCCGTTCCGATGCCCGCGACAGAATCGAGGAGCACCGCCTTCTCGCCGATAAGCGAGAGAACATAGCTGAGGTGCCACGCCACGGGATGCGCCGAGCGCAGGCCGAGACAGTAGATCCGGCGCGCATTCCCTAAGAGGATCGCCGCCTCCACCAGCCCATCCAGGACGGCTCCTTCACCGAGGCGGGCGATTTGCTGCGAAAGAGACGCAAGCATCTCCCCGGCAAGCGCCCGCTCGCCTTTCAACTTCTGGGTCGCGACCTGAGCGCCCGCCTTGCCGGCGAATCCGGGCCCGCCGGTGCGGATGGCGTGGGCATGGATCTCCCTGATCCCCTCATAGCCGCCGAACCCGAGCTTCTGCGCCAGGCGGGTCATGGTGGCAGGTTGCACGCCCGCATGCCGAGCCTGCTCGCGCATGGAGAGCAGAGCGACATCGTCCGGGTGGTCGAGCACGTAACGAGCCGCCGCCTGCAGCTGCGCTGGCATGCTGGCGAAGGTATCGACGATCTGATCTGCCAAGGCGGCGATATTCATAAGCGAGCAGATTAATGATCTTTACGATCCTTGCAACAAGTGTTTTATTCTGAAGATTGTTGAAACAATTGATCTATGGGAAGTCGATGCAGCGCCCTGAAAATCCGTCGCCGGTTGCAATCGCGGTCGCTCCCAATGGCGGGCGTCGGACCAAGGCCGACCATCCTGCTCTACCGATGACGCCGCATGAACTGGCGGAGACTGCGGCCAGCTGCCTTGAGGCAGGAGCCTGCATGATCCACGCGCATGTTCGAGATGCCGATGGCCGCCATCTTCTCGATGCACAGGCCTATCGCGACGCCATCGCCGCCATCCGAAAGGCGGTCGGCGACCGGCTCCTCATCCAGATCACGAGCGAGGCGCTCGGCATCTACGATTCGGGAACACAGATGGATGTAGTGCGCGCGGTGAAGCCCGAGGCCGTATCACTCGCCCTTCGCGAACTCGCTCCCGACGAAGCTTCCGAGCCGGCTTTCGTGGAGTTTCTGGCCTGGCTCCGGCAAGAACGGATCGTTCCCCAGATCATCCTCTACACACCCGAGGAAGCGATCCGGCTTGATGAGATGCGTAGGCGCGGGCTCGTCCCGTTCGAGACGATTCCCGTACTCTACGTTCTCGGCCGCTACACACCAGGGCAGACCTCGCACCCCACCGATCTACTGCCGTTCCTCGCATTGGGTCAACCCAATTTCAGCAACTGGATGGCCTGCGCCTTCGGCCGTCATGAGACCGCGTGCGTCACCGCCGGCGCCTTGCTCGGCGGGCATGTGCGAGTCGGGTTCGAGAACAACCTGGATCTTCCCGATGGCACGAGAGCCGGCTCGAATGCGGAGCTGGTTCAGAAAACGGTTGCCGCACTCGCCGCATGTGGCCGCACATTCGCCGACGCTCACATGCTACGCCAGACTTGGTCCGATTGCTTCCGATAGGTATCCGACCCTTGAGCCAGAACAGCCCTCACGCAGCCCGCCACTGCTCGCCATCTTCCCGAACCAAGCCTTCGCCCTGCAACTTGAGCAGATGCGCGACGACGTTGCGTTCGGCTGCCTGACGCAGCCAGGGATGCGTCTTGGAATAGAGGCGGTCCACCAGATCCCAGGTTGAGAAGGGGCCGTCGCCGAGCGCCCGCAGAATGGCGTTCTCGCGCTTCACGCGATACGCGATCAGGTCTTCGACGTAAGACTTCGGATCGGGAAGTGGCGGGCCATGCCCCGGCAGGTAGAGGCGGTCATCCCGCGACAGCATGCGATGCAGGCTTGCGACATAAGCCGCCATATCGCCGGTCGGCGGGGAGACGATACTGCTCGACCACGACATGACATGATCTGCGGTAAAGACAATTCCATCGGGGAGCGCAAAGCAGAGATGGTCGCTGGCATGTCCAGGTGTGTGGATCGCAGTCATTCCGAGAACATGGTCGCCGTCGCGCAAAGGCACATCGGGTGAGAATGCGGGTTTCTCGCTGAGATGGAAGCCATACGTGGGCGCGCCGGTGCGCTGCCTGAGGCTGTTCATTGCACCGTAATGGTCGGAATGGGTGTGGCTGAGAACGATTGCGGAAACCTTCCCGAGCGTCGCCGTCAGGATCGCGTTGACATGGCTCTCATCGTCTGGACCGGGATCGAGAACGATGAAGCCGTCGTCCTTTTCAAGCAGGTACGTGTTGGTGCCGTGATACGTCATCAGGCTGGCATTGGCCGCCACAATACGGAAGATCCCCGGTCCGATCGGCAGCGACACTCCCCGCTTTGGTTCCGGTTCAGTGAGAAATGCCATCCGCGTGCCATCCAAAGAAGTGTCGTCCGCAAATCAACCAGCGGAGCGATTTAGTGTTGTCGCGCAATGAACTGCCCCACCTCTGCGAGAAGACCCGCACGCTGTGCAACCTGCCGTGCGTTGGCGTCGCTCGCGTTGCCCTGGAGCGCGCGAGCCATCACGCCATGCAGAATGGCCGACAATCGGAAGAACGACAGGGCCAGGAACACGTTCCAATCCGGCGACACCGAGCGGCCCAATGCCGTGCAATATCGCTCGACGATCTCCTCTTCTTTCGGAATGCCAAGCTCCGCGAGATCGAGCCCAAGAATACCCCTGCTGTTCGGAACATTGGCATCAATGCGATAAGGCATGCAAAGATAAGCAAGATCGCTTAAAGGGTGTCCCAGTGTCGAGAGTTCCCAGTCGAAGATTGCGGAGACCCTCGGCTGATCGACAGCGAAACAAAGATTACCATGACGAAAATCGCCATGGGCGATCGTGGTCTCATCGGGCACGGACTGATGCTCGCGAAGCCAATCGGCAAGCCATGTCAGCGCCGGAAGTTCGCCTGCGCTCAATGATGAACGATATTGCCTGCTCCACCGTTCGACCTGCCGGGCCACATAGCCGCCCTTAGGCCCGAAATCTCCAAGGCCCACCGCATCGAAATCGACGGCGTGCAGCCTCGTCAGCGCATCCACGGATGCCAGGTGCAGACGCCTGCGCTCATCCGGCTTGAGGCCATCCATCATGGCATTGTCGAAGATCCGCCCTTCGACGAATTCCATCACGTAGAACGGCGTGCCGATCACGGAAGCGTCGTCGCATAACGCGATGACGCGTGCCACAGGCACATCCGTCGTTCCTAGTGCTGCCAGAACCCGGAACTCTCGTTCGACATCATGAGCCTTGCTGAGCAACTGCCCTGGCGGCTTCTTGCGCAGAACCAGCCGCTTTCCCTCTGCCTCGATCAGGAATGTCGGGTTCGACTGACCGCCCTGGAACTGACGAATGTTCAGCTCGCCGCGAAAATCCGGCACTGCGTTGGTCAGCCAACCTTTAAGCGTGTTCTCGTCGAAGCGGTGCGCGGGAATGACGGGCGCGAGATTCACCATGCTGCCGGACCGCCCCTTCAACTGATCGTCTCGCCGCCATCGGCGACGATCACTTGGCCGGTGATGTAAGCAGAGGCGGGAGATGCCAGGAAATGCACGATACCCGCGATGTCGCGGGGCTCGCCGAAGCGCCTCAGCGGCGTGCGGTTTTCCATTTGCGCCCGGCGAACCGGATCGTTGACCAGCTCCTTGGCGAAATCGGTATTCACCACACCCGGCGCAATCGCGTTGACGCGAATGCCCTTCGGTCCCCATTCGACGGCGAGGTTTCTGGCGATAGCCGCTTCGGCGGCTTTCGACATGCCGTAAGCTCCAATGGTCGCCGATCCACGCAGGGCCGCGATGGACGACAGAATGACAACGGAGCCACCTCCTCTTTCCGCCATCTGCGGCAACACCAGATTGCAGAGCCAGATCGTGCTATGCACGTTCACGGTCATGATCTTGCCGAACAGCTCGTCGGTCAGGTTGGCGGCGGGCCCGTAAACCGGATTCGTGGCGGCGTTGCAGACGAGAACATCGATCCCGCCCCACACTTCGTTCACATGGGAGACGAGGCTCTCGACCTGTGCCCGGTCGCCCACATGGCAGGCCTTGGCGATGGCCTCCCCACCGAAGGCCCTGATTTCCTCGACGACCGCATCGCAGGCGTTCTGCTTGCGGCTCGAGATGACCACTTTCGCGCCGTTCTCGGCGAGCTGGATTGCGGTTGCTCGCCCTATCCCACGAGAAGCGCCGGTGATGAGGACAACCTTGCCCCTGACGTCGAACATCGTTTCTTCCTGACTATCGGTAGGCATGCAGTTCCATCTTCGCAATCGCCTCGCGATGAACCTCGTCCGGCCCGTCGACGATGCGCAACGTGCGCGCCTTGGCATAGGCGAAGGCGAGAAACGTATCCTGCGAGACACCTGCCGCGCCATGGGCCTGGATCGCCCTGTCGATGACGTTGCAGGCCATCTCGGGAGCAACGACCTTGATCATGGCGATCTCGCGCCGCGCCGCCTTATTGCCCACAGTGTCCATCATGTGCGCTGCCTTGAGCGTCAGGAGGCGCGTCGTCTCGATCTCGCAACGCGAACGTGCGATGAGCTGGCGCAGATGCCCCTGGTCGGAAAGAGGCCTTCCGAACGCCACGCGCGACAGGGTGCGGCGACACATCGTCTCTAGCGCACGCTCCGCCAATCCGATGGCGCGCATGCAGTGATGGATRCGGCCCGGRCCSAGGCGSCCCTGCGCGATCTCGAAGCCRCGGCCYTCGCCGAGCAGAATATTGGAAGCCGGAACCCGCACGTTCTCGAAGCTGATTTCGGCGTGGCCGTGCGGCGCGTCGTCATAGCCGAACACGAGCAGGGGCCTCTCCACCTTGACGCCTGGCGTATCCAGGGGCACCAGGATCATGGATTGCTGCTTGTGCTTCTCGGCAGAGGGATCGGTGCGACCCATGACGATGGCGATCCTGCAGCGCTCGTCGATGGCACCCGTGCTCCACCACTTCCTGCCGTTGATGATATAATGGTCGCCGTCGCGCCGGATCTCGGTCTGGATATTAGTCGCGTCGGATGAAGCCACCGCCGGCTCGGTCATGGAGAAGCAGGAGCGGATCCGGCCATCGAGCAGCGGCTCGAGCCATTGCTTCTTCTGCTCCTCGGTGCCGTAGAGAATGAGCGTTTCCATGTTGCCGGTGTCGGGCGCCGAACAGTTGAACACCTCGGGCGCAATAGAGGAACGCCCCATCACCTCGCACAGATGCGCGTAGTCGAGGTTCGTCAGGTTCCGGTCGCTTTCGTGCCCCACGAGGAACAGGTTCCAGAGCCCCTGCTTCTTCGCCTTCTCCTTCAGCTCACCCATGATCTCGGGTTCCGACCAGAGATCCTTCTGCGAACGAAGCTGGCGTTCATACACCTCTTCATTGGGATAGATGTGCTCATCCATGAACTGCAGGAGTTCACGCATCAACGGCTTCAGGCCTTCTCGGATCTCGAACATCTGTGCCACTCATTCCTTCGCGGATATCATCGAACTGGCGCCTGGCTGGCTTCCCGCCGGCCATTGGAAACTCCCGATGCCGTGAGCCACAAGATCACCGTCATCGTCGAAGATGTGCGCCTCGGCGCTATAGCTCTTGCGGCCGGATGAGAGCAGGCGTCCTTCCACCCGCAGCCGTCCATCGCTGACCGCTTTCGTGAACTGCGTCGTCAGGGAAATCGTAATCCCATAGCGCAAGGGCTCTCCCGGCTCGCTGTGCAGGCCTGCCGCGCAAGCCGCGAAATCGATCATGCTGCACAACACGCCTCCATGCACGTTGCCGGCGCGGTTGAGATGCTGCGAAGCGATCTTGAGGCTGCCCGTCACGCGGGTTTCTTCCGAATGAACGAGTTCGAGTCCGAGGAGCTCGAAGAAGCCGATGCTTCGATAGGTGACGGCAAGGTCCTGGTTCATGTGGTCAGCACGATCTTGCCGATAGCGCTCCGGCCGGTGAGGATGTTGAACGCCGTCACCACCTCCGACAGATCCATCGTCTGGCTCACCAGCGGGTGCAGCTTGCCTTCCTCGTACCATTGGAAAAGCTCTGCGAAGTTCTGGCGGTTCGCCTCGGGATCGCGGTCGCGGAAGGTGCCGAAGAACACGCCCACCATCGCGCTGCCCTTCAAAAGCAGCAGGTTGGCCGGGACTTTCGGGATAGTACCGGAGGCAAAGCCGACAACCAGCACGCGCCCCTCCCAGGCTGTCGCCCGCACGGCCTCCTCCAGAAGGTCCCCGCCGACCGGATCGTAGACGACATCGACGCCTTTGCCGCCCGTCAGTTCCTTGACGCGGTCCTTCAGAGACTCTGTCGCGTAATTCACGAGATGGTCGGCGCCTGCCTTCTTGGCCACCTGCAGTTTCTCATCGCTGCTTGCGGCAGCGATCACGGTGGCGCCCGTCGCCTTGCCGATCTCGACGGCGGCAAGACCGACGCCTCCACTCGCGCCAAGCACGAGGAGAGTTTCTCCCGGCTGCAGCTTCGCCCGCTGCTTGAGCGCATGCATGCTGGTGCCGTAGGTCATCGAAAAACCGGCCGCCATCACGGCGGGCATGTTCGCCGGTCGCGACAGCAGGCGCGATGCCTTCACATTGGCGATTTCGGCAAAGGCTCCCAATCCGACCATGCCGATCACGGGCATGCCCGGCTGGAAACCGGTTACACCCTCGCCAACCGCCTCGATGATTCCAGCCAGCTCCGTGCCGGGAACGAAGGGGCGATCCGGCTTGGCCTGGTACTTGCCCTGCACCATCAGCGTGTCGGGAAAGTTGACGCCCGCGGCCTCTACACGCACTCGCGCCTGCCCCGGACCTGGAGGCGGAAGGTCGACATTCTCGATCTCGAGCGACGCGACCGGACCGAATTCTCTGCAAATCACCTGACGCATGGCGTCCTCCCGAGACTTATTGAAATTCGATGAGCCCGGCGCAGCCCATGCCGCCGGCAACACACATGGTGACAACGCCATATTTCGCGCGGCGCCTGCGGCCTTCGAGAAGGATGTGCCCAACCATGCGCGAACCGCTCATCCCGAACGGATGCCCGATGGATATGGCGCCGCCATTCACGTTGAGACGCTCCATGGGAATGCCGATCTTGTCGCGGCAATAGACCACTTGGCTCGCGAATGCCTCATTGAGCTCCCAAAGATCGATGTCGTCGACAGACAGGCCATGGCGCTCCAGCAGGCGCGGAATCGCGAAGACCGGGCCGATACCCATCTCATCAGGCGCGCACCCTGCCGACGCGAAACCACGGAATACGCCCAGCACATCGAGCCCGCGCCTCTCGGCCTCGGCGGAAGACATCAACAGGTTGACGGATGCACCGTCCGACAACTGGCTGGCATTGCCGGCGGTGATGAACTGGCCTTCCCGCACCGGCTTCAGCTTGGCCAATCCGTCGAGATTCGTGTCAGGCCGATTGCCCTCGTCGAGGTTCAGCCGAACCGGTTCCTTTCGGACTTCTCCCGTTTCCTTGTCCGTGACCAGCTTGATGGCTTCGGTCGGGATGATTTCGTCGCGGAAGATGCCGGCCTGCTGGGCCGTTGCCGTCCGCCGCTGGCTCTCGAGAGAATACTCGTCCTGCTGCTCGCGGCTGATGCCGTAACGAGCTGCGACGTTGTCGGCGGTTTCGATCATCGGCATGTAGATGCCGGGGATGTGCTGTTCCAGCCATTCGTTGCGAAGCCGATTCCTGTTCGTGTTCGGCCCGACGAGGCTGATCGATTCGACGCCGCCTGCGATCGAGATCGGCACGCCATCCATTATGATCCGCCGCGCGGCGTAGGCTACGGCCTCAAGGCCCGATGCACAGAAGCGGCTCACCATGACGCCCGCCGACGAAACGGGAAAACCGGCGCGCAAAGCCGCTGCCCGCGCCACGTTTCCGCCTGTCGCGCCTTCTGGATATCCGCAGCCCAGGACGACTTCCTCAATCTCGCCCGCTTCCACTTTCGCGCGGGACATCACCTCCGGCAGCAACGGCTCCACAAGGTCCACACCTGCAGTATCGTTGAACGCACCACGCTGAGCCTTGCCGATGGGAGTGCGGCAGGTTGCAACGATTACGGCTTCATTCATCATTTCTCTCCTGAATCTCAAACGCCCTTGCCGCGTTCTTGGGAATCCCAAGTCGCGCCCCCTCCTTCAGCGGCGAGCTTTTTCAGCAGCGGCGCCGGTTCGAGGGATGTGTCTCCTGTGGATTTGGATAGCGCTTCGAGCCTGCGGGCGACATCAGCCAACCCACGCTGCTGCGCATAAAACATCGGCCCGCCTCTCCAGTTCGGGAAGCCATAGCCATTGAGCCAGATCACATCGATATCGCTTGGGCGATCCGCGATGCCCTCTTCGATGATGCGCGCGCCCTCATTGACCATCGGCAGGATCAGGCGGTCGAGGATCTCGTCCTTAGGTATTGCACGGCGTTTGATGCCATGCGCCTCAGCCACGCCCTCGATCAGCTCCTTCACTGCGGGATCGCTAGCCCGTGTGCGGGCATTATCGGCGTAGACGTAATATCCGTGCCCGGACTTCTGCCCGAGCCTGCCGGCTTCCACCAGAGCATCCGCGACCGGCGCCGTCTTCCCCGTGGCACGGCGCATCCGCCAGCTGATATCGAGACCGGCTAGATCGCCCATGGCACAGGGCCCGAGCTTGAAGCCGAAACCGGTCAGCACCTCATCGATCTCCTCTGGGGATGCTCCTTCGAGGAGTAGGCGGTCAACTTGCTCGCTGCGCCGCGCGAGCATGCGGTTGCCGACGAAGCCGTGACAATTGCCGACGATGACCGGCACCTTGCCGAGCCGCTTGGCCGCCTTGACGACTGTAGCGATAGCGTCCGGCCCACTCTGTTCACCGCGAACCACTTCGACCAGCCGCATGACGTTGGCGGGGCTGAAGAAATGCATTCCGACGACACGGTCTGCACGGCCGCTTGCTTGTGCAATCTTGTCGATGTCGAGGTAAGAGGTGTTGGTGGCGAGAATTGCCTCTGGCTTCGTGGCGGCAGCGAGCGCCTGGAAGATCTGGCGCTTGATATCGAGCTCCTCGAACGCGGCCTCAATCACGAGATCCGCATCGGCCAGGGCATCGTAGGATGTGGCCTGCTTGATGCGCCCCATGATTTCCGTGCGCGTTGCCTCCGATATGCGGCCCCGCTTCAAGGACTGGTCATAATTGCCGGCGATTCTTTCGATGGCCCGCTTTGCAGCGTCAATATCCGTCTCGATGATGGTCACATCGACGCCGCTGCTGGCGAAGGCCATGGCGATGCCGGTTCCCATGGTACCGCCGCCGATGACGCCCACCGACCGCACGTTCAGCGCCTTGGCAGGATCTACACCCTCCGGCAGCTGCCCACTCTGGCGTTCGGCAAAGAAGGCATAGCGGAGGGCCTGCGACCGCTCGCTCGCCATCAATTGCTCGAAATGCTCACGCTCACGCTTCAGCCCATCGGCAAACGTGCCGCTGTAGCCGGTGTGGATCGCGTCGATCAGCGCCTCGATCTGCGGCTCATCGTGGTGCGCTTTCTTCAACTCGGTCGCGGCTTTGTCGAATGCCTCAATCCCCGCCGCGTCAATCGTCGCATCGCGCAAAATCCGCCGCTGTGCTTGCCGGGAGAGCAGTTTGCATTTCGAGATTGCAGCATCGATCAGACGGTCGGATTCGGCGATCTCATCGGCGAGACCGAGTGCGACCGCTTGCTCGCCGGTCTTCGGCGCACCCTCGGCCATCATCTTCAATGCCTCGGCTGCCTCGATCAGGCGTGGGAGGCGTTGGGTGCCGCCGGCACCGGGAATGAGACCGAGCTTGACCTCAGGCAACCCGAGACGTGCCGAAGGCGTGACGATGCGGGCGTCGCAAGCCAGCRCGATCTCCAGCCCTCCGCCGAAGGCAACGCCGTTGATGGCTGCGACGAGCGGCTTTTGCGAGGAATCGAAAATCTCGATGACATCCCGCAGCGTCGGGCTGATCGGCGGACGCCCGAATTCCTTGATATCCGCTCCCGCGACGAAGTTCAGGATGCGCGAGGCAATGACGATGCCGAGAATGGATTGATCCGCATTGGCGGCTTCGACCGCTTGAACCAATTCCGTTCGGACTTGGGCATTGAGCGCGTTGACGGGCGGATTGTTGATCCAGAGGATCGAAATGCCATCGACGCGCTCTGTTTGGACAACGGACATGGATGCGTACTCTCAGGTCTTTTCTTTGGCGAAATTTACTGCCGCGCTGCGCGCGCCATATTCCGGGCGATGACCAGCTGCTGAATCTGYGTCGTTCCCTCATAGATCCGGAACAGACGGACATCGCGATAGAACCGTTCAATTCCGTGATCGGCAACATAGCCGGCACCGCCATGGATCTGCACGGCCTTGTCGGCAACGCGCCCGACCATCTCGGATGCGAACATCTTGCAGCAGGCAGCCTCGGCGGGAATCGGCTCACCGGCATCGTAGCGGCGTGCCGTCTCCTCGATCATGCACTGCGCGGCGTAGCTCTCCGCCCGCATATCCGCGAGCATGGCCTGCACGAGCTGGAACTCGACGATGGGACGTCCGAACTGCTTGCGCTCCATGGCATAGGCCAGGCTGTCGGCGATCAGACGCTCCGAGATGCCGACGCAGACCGAACCGATGATGAGGCGGCCGCGATCGAGCACCTTCATCGCGGTCGTGAAACCCTTGCCGACATTCGCCTCGCCACCGATGATGGCGCTTGCCGGCACGCTGACATTGTCGAAGATGACGTCGCAGGTATGCGCACCCTGCTGCCCCATTTTCCGGTCTTTCTTGCCGAGCGAGATTCCGGGCCGGTTTGCATCGACGAGAAAGGCCGTCACGCCCGATGAATTCGTGCTCTTCGGGTCGGTGCGAGCGAACACGGTGAAGACACCAGCCTGCGGCGCATTCGTGATGAATCGCTTGGTACCGTTGATGATGTAATTGTCGCCTTCGCGCGTGGCAGTGGTACGCAGAGAGCCTGCATCCGAACCTGCCTCCGGCTCCGTCAGGCAGAAGGACCCGATAAGTTCGCCGTTTGCCATGCGCGGCAGGTAATAGGCCTTCTGTTCAGGCGTGCCGTCGATAATGATTCCTTGCGATCCGATGCCATTGTTGGTTCCTATCACGGAGCGAAAGGCGGGCGATGTGCCGCCGAGACGGAAGGCAACCCTGACCTCCTCGGATACGGTCAGAGCAAGGCCGCCGTACTCTTCGGGAATCGTAAGACCGAAAAGGCCCAGGTCCCGCATCTCCTGAACGATCTCGGCCGGGATCTGGTCGTTGATCGCGACTTCGGCTTCTCGCGGCCTCAGGCGCTCACGCACAAAGCGCTCCACGGTCTCGAGAAGCTGCTCAAACACATCGTTGTCCATTGACAATTCCGTTCCTCGGAATTAAATTCCACTTAAGCGATTATTCCCTTGTCCCTCCCTTAGGTCAAGGGCAGATAGGGCATTCTTTTCAGCGAGGCGCAAAAAATGCGGACCCGTCAAAACAGCCTTGTGGCCGAACCGAATATGGAGCGCGAGGACGACCCACGTTTCGTCGTCGCTCTGGCGCGCGGGTTGAGCATTCTCAAAGCTTTCAAGCGCGGCGACTCAGGCCTCAGCAATCAACAGCTCGCAGCCCGAACAGGGCTTGCGAAAGCAACCATTTCACGGCTCACCTATACGCTCACTCGTCTGGGCTATCTCGACTACTCGACGATCACAGGCCGCTATTCACTGTCCGTGTCGGCGCTCGCACTGGGCTTCACCGCGCTCGGCGGTCTGGCGGTGCGGGACATCGCCAGGCCATTGATGCAAACGCTTGCGGATCGCCTCGGATGCTCCGTCGCCATCGGCGTGCCGGACAAGCGGACGATGGTGTATATCGAGCATTGCCGGGGCCAAAGCCCCCTTCACATCGGCATCGAAGTCGGATCGCACATTCGTATGGCGACCTCCGCCATGGGCAGGGCTTATCTCGCGAGTCTCGAGCCGGCTGCGCGCGATAATCTCCTGAACGAACTCTGCCCTCCCGATGAAAGCGGCGCCGTCATGCGAGCAGGCGTGCAAGCCGCCGTCGAGCAGTATCAGAAGTGCGGCTATGTCACCTCCGTCGGAGAGTGGAAGCAGGAGATCAATTCCGTCGGCGTCCCACTCATCTTCCACGGCTCGCAACCCTACGCGCTGAACTGCGGTGGCTCCGCGCTGCTGCTGAAGACCGAGGCGCTGGACTCGGTTGGCCGTGAACTCGTCGATCTGGCCGCGCGTATTCGGCGCTCGCTCGAAAACAACGCCTGACAAGCGGCCGCTCCAGACAGAGCGGCCATCTGCCAAGGCTTTCTCAGAAGCTGGGAACTCTCTTCTCCACAAAGGCGCGTGAGCCTTCAGCCATGTCACTCCCGCTCATCAGTTCCTTGATGGTGGTTGCCTCGTACTGCTCGAAGGCATCGCGCCCTTCCCGGTCGAAGACTTTCATTCCGGCCTTGATGGCCTGAACCGCGTTGGGAGAATTCCGCGCGATCCGCTCGGCGAGTTCGAGAGCGACCTGACGAGCCTGCCCTTTCGCGACGAGACGGTTCACCAAGCCCCAATCGAAAGCATCCTGGGCGGAGAGCATCTCGGCCGTCATCATCATTTCCATGGCACGAACGCGCGGGATCGCCTGCGAGATGCGCCAGATCTGTCCGCCCGCCGGCAATTGCCCCAGCTTCGCTCCCGGCTGACCGAAGACGGCATTCTCGCTGGCGATTCTAAGATCGCAACACAAAGCGAGCATCAAACCCGCCGCGTGGCAATGTCCATTGACTGCCGCAATGACCGGTTTCTTCATGCGATCCGGGTGCCCCATCGGGTCTGGCTTCATCAGCTTGATGTCCTTGCGCCCGACCTCCGTCAGATCGTGTCCGCTGCAGAAGGCGATCTCGCCCGCACCGGTGATGACGACGACGCGGATCTCGTCATCCTGCTCGGCCTCGACGAGAGCATTGAAGAACGGCTCTTCCATCGACTTGTTGAGAGCGTTGCGCTTGGCTTCGTTCGCAATCGTTACGACCATCACGCGCCCAAGGCGCTCCGTCAGAATCTCGCCCATTGTTCGTCTTCATCCCTTGCTTGCTGTCAATTCAATACTGCTAACGGCCATTCGCGAAAGCTTTCGTCGCTCCTGAGGATTGCTCGTTRTGGCACGCGGCCACCCTGCCCTCCGGCCCGACCGGCAGCAGATCGGGCGCGATCGTCTCACAGGGACGAACCGAGAAACGGCACCGTGGACGGTACAGGCAACCCTCCGACGGGAGGCTGACGCCGGACGCGGGCTCGATAGCCGCCGATCGCACCCGGTTTTTCTCGATCCGCGGATCGGGAACGAAAGCGCTCTCGATCAGAACCTTCGTATAGGGATGGGCAGGATCCGAGAGAATGGTGCTCGCCGGTCCCTCTTCCACGATCCGTCCCATATACATGACGGCAATCTCGTCCGCGATGCTGGCGACGGCGCTCAGGTCATGGGAGATGAAGATGTAGGAGACGCCGCTGTCCTTTTGGATATCCAGAAGAAGATTGATGATCTGCGCCTGAACCGACACGTCGAGGGCAGACACGGCTTCATCGCAAATCACGACCTTCGGATTGGTGATCAGCGCCCTTGCGATGCCGACCCGTTGCTGCTGACCGCCGGACAGTTGGTGGGGATACCTGTCGAGATAAGTATCGTTCAATCCGACGCGCGTCATGATCTCCGACACGAGCCGGCGCTTTTCCGCGGAGGCGAGATCGGACCTGTGAATGTCGAGCGGCTCTCCGACGATGGCTCCGATCCGCATTCTCGGATCGAGAGATCCGGCCGGAGACTGAAACACCATCTGCAGGTCGCGCAGGCGCTTCCTTTGTTCGCGCGTGCTGCCCTCGAAAACCGGCTCGCCATCGATATAGACATTCCCCGAGGTCGGCGGCGTGATCCCTGCGATGATGCGTGAGAGTGTCGATTTCCCGCACCCCGATTCACCGACGATCCCGAGTGTCTGCCCTCGCTTCAGGCTGAGATCAACGCCCCTCACCGCGATTGCCTTGCTGTTGCCTCCCAGCATGCTCGCACGGCCATAAACCTTGGTGATCCCCTGGACTCTGAGAAGCACAGGCACCTCTTGCGATGTTCCGACCGCTCGCTGTCTGTTGTCCATCTCACTCACTTAGTTCGGAACGTTGCAGCGAGTCACATGATCGGCGGCCGTGAACTCGTTCACCGTGGCGCTGCACAGCTGAATGGCCTTCTCGCAGCGGGGCTTGTATGGACATCCCTTGACATTGAAGGGGGGAGCCGGCGGCGCCCCGGGGATGTTCTTGAGCCGCATCTTCCAAGCATTGATGCTGGGTACGGCCGCAATCAGCGCTGCGGTATAGGGGTGCCGCGGATTGGCGAACAACTCCTCCACCGGCCCGCTCTCGACAGCCTGACCGGCATACATGACGATCATGTGGTCAGCGAGTGCCGCCACGATACCCATATCGTGCGTGATAAGGAGAACCGACAGATCGAGCTCACGGCGCAGGCCGTCGAGAAGCTTGACCACCTGGAGCTTCACCGTGGCATCAAGAGCCGTCGTCGGCTCATCCGCAAGCAGAAGCTTCGGCCCCAATGCAATCGAGGTTGCGATTAGCGCCCGTTGCCGCATGCCGCCGGAGAATTCATGCGGATAATACTGAGCCCTCCGCTCGGCTTCGGGGATGCCAGTTCGCCGTAGCAATTCGACGGCGTGATCGAAAGCCTCTCTCTTGGAAACGCCACGATGCACCATCAGCATTTCGGCGATCTGAAATCCAACGGTCGTTGCGGGGTTCAGCGAGTTCAATGCATCCTGGCTGATCAGGGAGACGAGGCTCCCGTTAAGCCTTCTCCGAGTGGCGGGGCGCAGATTGTCCAACCGCATCCCCGCGACCTCGATGGTGCCTTGCTGCCGGGCATTGCCCGGCAACAAGCCCATGATGCTTTTCACCAGAGTCGACTTTCCACAACCCGACTCGCCCACCACTGCCGTGACTTGTCCGGGCAGCACTGAGAGGCTGACATTGTGGAGAACGGTCGCGTCGCCGCTTTGCCCTAAGTACTGGACACTCAGATCCTTGACGGAAAGCACATGCGAATCGACGCGATCGTTCATCTTCGAGACCAATCTCAATTCTGGATCTTGATGTCGGTGAGAGAGATGTTGTCGCCGAAATTTGCCTCCCACTTGACCTCCTTGCGTGCACCGAAGATCGAAGCGGCCTGCCAGGTTCCCGCAATCATGTACGAGTCCTTCATCGCACGTTGAGCGGTCTTCCACAGTTCGGTGCGCTTCTCGTCATCGAGCTCCGTCATCGCCTTGCCGGCAGCGGCATCGTATTCAGGAACCTTGCAGAGCGCGGTGGGACGGTTCGAATTACCGAAGGCATGCATCTTGCTCGCATCGCCCTCGCTGTAATCCCAGCCGACGATGTAGAATGGACCTGCGGTCGCACCGGTAATCATCGAGATCAGGCGGCCCCACTCGACGACGCGCGGCGTGATCTTGAATCCGACGGCCCCGGCCTGAGCGTTAATGGACTGATAGATTTCCCGGTCGGCGACATAGCGTCCATCGGACGTATTCGTCGAAATCGGCACCGGCTTCTTGGCCTGCACCACTTTCATCGCAGCTTCCGGATCATACTTGTACGGCTCCAGCGTCTTGTCGTACTGCACGACATTCGGGGGGAGCGGGCCAGGCAGAACGCGACCATACTCGCCGAGAAGACTGCTCACGATGCCTTCCAGATCCAAGCTTTCGGAGAAGGCCTTTCTGACGGCGATGTCGTTGAACGGCGCGCTGCGGCAATCCAAGTTGATGTTATGGACGAGACCGTTAGGCGTCGAGATGACCGAGAGTTCCTTGTTGCCCTTGATCCGCTCGATATCGGCGATCGGCAAACGTTGAATGAGATCCACTTCCTTCTGGATGAGCGCATTCACCCTTGTTGAGTTCTCCGGGATAAAGGTAAAGGTCGCCTTGGTCACATCGGCCGCCTGCCCCCAGTAGTTCGGGTTCTTGTCGAGCACGATACGCTGGCCTTTGTTCCATTCAACCAGCTTGTAGGGGCCACTTCCCATCGGCTTGTCCGAGACGGCCTCGGGCGTGTTGGCCTCGAAATACTTTTTGGAAACGATGAAGACGCGACCCGTTCCACCATAGGCCTGCATCCGTCGCGGCAGCTGCGGGTCTGGGCCGGTCGTCACCACATCGACGGTGTGATCATCCACGACGACCACATCCTTGATGGTGCTCAACTGACTTGCATGGGTGGACGCCATCTGCTTGTCGAGGATGCGCATGATGGAGTACTTCACGTCCTCGCCCGTCAGGGGAGTACCGTCGCTGAACTTCACATCTTTGCGCAGATTGAAGCGCCAGGTGTTCTCAGCGGAAGCCGCCCATGATTCCGCGACGTTGGGCTGAAGTTCGCCCGTTGGGCTCATCCTCAACAACGTGTCGTAGATCTGCCCGAGGATCATGAGGTCGGGCCCGTTCGATGTTTTCGCCGGATCCAGGCGGTCGAGCCCACCGCTCAGGGCAATCGTGATAGCGCCGTCCTTCAGTTGCGCGAAACTTTGCGTCGCTGACACTGCGCTCAGGGCAACGCCCAAGCTCAGAACGGCCGTCAAATGCTTCAGAACTCGTTTCATGGTCCTCTCCCTCTGTTAGTTCGTTCGTGGATCAAGAATAATTCGAAGACGCTCGCCGATGATGTTGATCGACAGGACAAGTAGAAAAACGGCGAGACCCGGAAATACGGTCAGCCACCACGCCGTCGAAGCATAGTCGCGGCCTTCGCTGAGCATCCGGCCCCAGGTGGGGCTGGCCGATGGCATGCCCAGACCAAGAAAGCTGAGCGCCGCTTCCGCAATGATGGCATTGGCCAGCGCGAATGTCGCAACGATGATCACGTTCGGCAGCACGTTCGGAATCAGGTGGCGGAGGATGATCCTGGCCTGGGAGCCACGCATGACCTTGACCGCATCGATGAATTCGAGATGCACCAGCTCGCGGGAGCTGTTGTAGCTGATACGGGCGAACGGAACCCACAAGCCGACAGCGATGACGCCGATCACGAGCGCGCTGGATGGCTGCATCATGCCGATGACGGCGACAGCAACCAGGAAGAAGGGAAACGACAGCTGAACATTGGAGAATAGGATCAGGGAGGATGCGAAACGCCCGCCCACGAGCCCGGCCCATGTGCCGATGACCGTGCCGAAGGCGGCCGCGATGCTGACCGAGACAACAGAAACCAGAAGCGCCGTCCTGCTGCCGAGAACGATCAGCGACAGGATATCGCGCCCGAGACCGTCCGTTCCCAACAGGTGAAGCCCGGCGGGCACTTCAGTCCCTGGCGGCAGCAGCCTGCCGCGAAGGTTCAGGAAGGCCGTGTTGAACGGCACGATGTATTGGCCGAACAAAGCCGCGAACACCCCGACGAGCAGAATGCCGATCGCGATGATCTCCAGAATATTGCGCTTATCGAATCGCGAGACGAGCCATTGTGTCATACGCTACCTCGCAGACGGGGGCTGGCCAGACGGATGAGGAGTTCATTGAGGATAGTGATCATTACGAAAATGATGGACACGTAAACGACCACACCCTGCACGATCGGGAAGTCACGGCGCTGAAGCGAGACGACCGTGAGATGCCCGATGCCCGGCCAGGAGAAGACGGTTTCCGTCACCACAGCGCCTCCAAGGAGCGCGCCGATCTCCAGGGTGAGGAGCGTAATGATCGGAACAAGCGCGTTTCTGAGGACGACGCGGCCGATGACACGCCTCTCCGGCATTCCCTTCGCGCGGGAGGCCTGGACGTAATTCAGGGGGAGAACCTCGAGCAGGGACGACCTTGTCAGGCGCGCCAGGCTCGGCACGCTGATCAATGTCAGGGTTGCCGCAGGCAGGATGAGATGTCGCCAGGATCCCGTTCCATAGGTCGGCAGCCAGTTGAGATAGAGCGCGAAAAGCTGAACCAACAACAACGCCAGCCAGAATGCCGGGATCGACGAGAAGACGACGGCTGACATTTGCAGAAGCCGATCGCCCAACGACCCCGGAAAGACGGCAGCGTAGATACCTGTTGGAATGGCTATGAGAACGGAGGCGACAAACGCGACGCTTGCCAGAAGCAACGTGTTGCCGAGATGCCGACCGATGACATCGCCCACGGAGGAGCCCTCGAAGTATGACTGCCCCATATCGCCGGTGATCGCCGATCCCAGGAAGTTGAAGTACTGCGAATAAATCGGCAGATCGAGCCCAAGTCTTTCCTTGAGTAGAGTGATTGCTTCCTGCGGCGCATCCTCCGGAAGAAGGATCGCCACGGGATCGCCGCTCAGTCGAACGAGGACGAACGTAGCCGACAAGACGATCCAGATGACGATAATCCCCTGCAAAATCTGTCGAACTGCTACACGGATCATATTCTTTTCACTCACCGATCGTCATGGGCGGCTGTTGCTTCGCCAGGTTTCAGGCATCAGGCGGTTTGATCACCTTCATAATGGGCCGTGCGCCACTTGATGCCGGCGCTTGCGCCCTGTTCCTGCACTTGCTTCTTGAACTCGTCGCGCGTGGGATCAGGGATCTGTCCGAGGATGGCGACCGTTTCGACCCAGCTGTTGATGTGCGGGATCATGCCGGCGGTTTCATAAGCGCGGTTGACGCCCTGCTTGTTCATCCATACGGCACCGCGCGGCATCCGGAGCAACTGGTTGACGCACTTCTCCGTCTCTTCCGCAAGCTTGTCGTCGGGGACGACCTTGGATACGAGGCCCGCATCGTAGGCCTCTGCCGCGCTGAACTTTTCCCCAAGCAGTAGAATCGACTTTGCCTTCTTATGGCTCATCATCCAGGGAAACATATTGAAGGCGGGACCTGCACCGAAAAGAATCTCGGGCACGCCGAACCGGCAGCTTTCGCTTGAGATCGTGAGGTCCGTCGGGAGGACGAGTTCCAGCGCTCCGCCGATGCAATAGCCATGAACAGATGCAACGACCGGTTTGCGGCAGTTCCAGATCGCCCAGCGCGCCCTGTTGGCGGTCAGATGAATGCTGTTGAGCTTCTCCTCGACCGTGCGATTGGACGTTTGGAGCTTCAGGTCGAAGCCTGACGAGAACGCCCTTCCGTTTCCTTTCAGGACGATGACCTTGACCTTCTCGTCCGTGCTCGCTTCGTTGACCTTGTCTCCGACATATCGATAGATGTCCGAGGTCAAAGCGTTCAGCCGCTCAGGGCGATTGAAGGTGAGTGTCAGTACGCCGTCGTTGAGTTCTGTAATAGGCAGATCGTTCGACATCGGTTCACTCCTCAGAATATTCAAATGCGGCGTCCACGGCTATCAGATCGTGTCCGATAACCATCACCGGGTTACATTCAATCGCCGTGCAGCCTTCCTGCGAGTTCAGCGCGCCGGCCAATTGGTTGAGCAGTTTCGCAACCTCGCTTCGGTCGAGCTCAGGCTCGCCGCGGAATTCAGACCACATATTGCTGCTGCGAAGATTGCCGAGACACGCGGAAACGGATTCGGGCGTCGCCGGCAGGATGCACACGCTCGTATCGCCGATGGCTTCTGCATAGACGCCGCCTACGCCAAGAACACCGATGCTCCCGAATGTATGATCCTTCCGAACACCGACGAAGAGTTCGCGCTTGCGTCCGAGATCTTGAGTGACGAGATAGCCGGTCAAAGCGTCGGCGCCGAGTTTGGTCGCAACCTGCTTTTCCATCTTCTGCGCCGCCACCGCGACAGCCTCGCGATCGCCAAGGCCAACAGCGACACCACCGACATCTGATTTGTGCAGCACACCCGGCATGATTCCTTTCAGAACGACCGGGAAACCGACCTCTTCCGCCGCGGCGACAGCTTCATGCGGAGTTTTCGCTTCCACGGCGCGCGGAAACTTGACGCCATAGGCTGCAAGATACTGCGATGCCTCGGCTTCCGAACGGGGGCGGCCACTCGCGCCGGTTTCCTTGGCCGAAGAGGCCGAGCCGACGGCCTCAGACGAAGTACGGTCGAGGAATTTCTGTCGCTTGCGCAATGCGGCCAAGCCGAGCGCGGCCAAGTTCAGATCGGCATAGCAAGGAATTCCGGCCTCACGCAAAGCCGTGAACGAGCTATGCTTTTGATATGCGTATGGCGTGTAGAAGATGATCGGAAGGCCGGTCTTCTCCTGGATCGCTCCCAGGACGGGCGCCGCACTTTCATAAGTGTGGACATGCCCGTCATCGAGGCGCCCATCGCGGTACAAACCGTAGAGACCGTAATTGATGAACCCGTCGAAGGAGCCATCGATATCGATCACCATCTGCGTGAATTGCGCGAACAGGGTCGGGTCCTTGGTGAACCCGCCAGTCATATCGATGGGATTGCGCTTGGGCGCATAGACGGGAAGCTTCTTTCCCGCAGCCTGCTGCAACTCTTGGCTGAACTCGGGCACTTCAAGCCCAACCAGCTCGACCTCGTCGGTACAAACCGTCGAGTGTCCGCCGCCGGAGCCGACGATGGCAACACGGTCGCCTTTCATCAGCGGGCAACGATAGAGAACTTCTGCGAGCGGGAGCAGATGTTCGAGATGCCCGATTTCGGTGATTCCGCATTCATCGAACAAGGCGGAATACACTTGCGATTCAGATGAGAGCGACGCGGTGTGAGATTGTGCTGCCCGCATTCCGGCATTCGTTCTGCCGCCTTTGAGCGCAACGATCGGCTTTTTGCGGCTGACCTTCTTGCAGATTTCGAGGAAGGCCTGGCCCTGCCCTGCCGGCAAGCCTTCGATATAAAGCGCGATCACTTTCGTGTTGTCGTCATCGCCGAGATACGCAATGTGATCATGGAGCGGAATGTCGGACTGATTGCCTACGCCGATAAAGGCCGTGAAACCAATGTCCAGCATCTTGGACTGATCCCACAAGGTGATGCCCACGTTGCCGCTTTGCGAAATCAGCGCGACTGGCCCCTGCTTCAATCCCTGCTGGGCCGTGAGATTGACGTTGTTCGGGAAGTAGAAGTAGCCGGGGCAGTTGGGGCCAACGAGGCGCATGCCATTCGCGCGGCACGCTTTCACCAGTTCCTGCTGAGCATCGGCAGCATCGCCACCCTGCTCCGCGAAACYGGATGTGAAGACGACCGCGAGCGGAACGCCGCGCGCCGCAACTTTCGGGAGAACATCGAGCGTAATGTTGGCCGGATACATGTTGAAAGCGAGATCAATGCCGTCAGGCAGGGCATCCACACTGTCGTAGATCCTGAGACCTTCGAACTCACCCGCTGTGCGGCCGAGCAGTGAGATCTGGCCGGAATAGCCCTGAGCTATCAAGCCGGCCACAAAACGCGCGCCCGCCTTTTTCGGATCGGCCGAGAAACCGGTGATCAGAATATGACGTGGTGCATACAGCGATTTCAGATAACTCACGTCGTCCACAGTGCTTCCCTACCTGTGTTTCTGCCTAAGACCGAACCGCTTCACCCGAGTATTTTTGAAGTCTGGACTGCTAGTCTTTGAGGCGCAGGTGACGTCCCCTGACACAGCCGCCTCGCGCCGCATCCGGTCGGTTCATCAAGCATGTTTCGCTCAGTGGAATTAAATTCCATAGATTAGTCTTGCCCATGACGTAAGGGCAGTCAAGCAAACTTTCCTTATTCTGCTTAGGAATGCGACCTAAGTTGACTGGAGCATATGAGGTATGACTGAGGACCGACGGCGCGTTGCAGCGTTACGATCCACTCATGTTCATGAGCAGATCGAAATGCACCGCATCGTTGGAGGACGCCCCGAGAACCCGTCGTGAGCTGAGCCGGTATATGTTCGAACGAGAATACCAATGTAATGGGGTTGAAGTGGTAAAGGACCTGAGATGAGTTTGGTGCCTTTCGAGCACTTGCGCATCTTCAACAGATTGAAGTGCTGGAATGTAAAAGGAACATTCACGTCTTCTCGAACGCCATGACAGCGGTGCCACTTTTTACAGAGGCCAACGCACACTGATGAGAACTATGTCGCGTATGGCATCAAGTGTCAGGGCTTTGGGGGATGATCCTAGCGCCTGCAATCGCCTTTGGTTTAAAATGCCGGGGCGATCCAGCTTATGCCTGATCAAGTCATAGAGCGCGATGACGGGCTTGTCGCACCACGCTCCTTTTCGGCCCTCAATGAGGAACCGCCGCGCGCAAACTGCGAATGACATTCTAACCTCTTAAATGACCAATCAACCGCCATCGCATTCGCGAAAGCGGCTTCTGATTTCTCTCATCTCAGGCCAGATGGAAATGGTACAGGCGAGCCACCACGACACGCGGCAAGGCGACGATCTGAAGGCGGATAAACCCGATCGCCAAGGATGAACCGAGCATCGGGCCGATGATGTAGATCCATTGGTCATGCCAGGTTCCGGCAATCAAGGCAGGCCCGATGGAACGCGCAGGATTGGCGCTGGTGCCTGAAACCGGCCCCTCACACCATGCCATCACGCTGAAAATAATCGGCATGGTCCATGGGGTGAAACGACGCGTCCGCACATGGGCCGCCGTGATGAAGATCGTAAGAATGAGAACGAAGGTGATCGCTGCCTCGCCGACCAGCGCACCCCACAGGGACACATCGGTGCCCGGCTCCGTGACACCGAACGCAACGCTTCGCCCGGTTTGCCCCCATGCGAGAAGGCATATCGCCCCGAGGATTCCTCCGCCGATCTGAGCGAGCATGAAAAGAACGGCATCCAGCCAAGCCAGTTTTCCTTCAAGCCAGAAGGCAAGGGAGACTGCCGGATTGAGATGAGCTCCACTGATCTTGCCGATAGGCGAAACGGTAATCAGGCTTCCGACCAAGCCGAACATCGCGCCTGCCAGAAAGCGACGTCCGGCCTCGCTCGGCAGAAGCGCTTGGATGGAGCTGCCTTGCCCGAATATGGCGATCACGAAGGAAACACCGATGGCCACGAGCACTGCTGTGCCGATGAACTCCGCTCCGTAGAGCCTCAGGTGCAACCGGCCAGGAGGAAAGGGAGAGCCGTGAAGCGGCCTGTCGGGCAAGAACGGCGATCCAGTGCCCCTACCCTCCATTATCAGGAACCAGCGGCGCTGCGGAGGGTTGGCGTAGCTCACGGGTCATAGCCTGCTGAAGATCCGAATGGGAGCTTCCGAACTGGCTTGGAGGGACGACCGGGACCGTCAGGCAAACGCTTTGCGTAGGCAGAACCTTGCGCCAGTTTTGGACCAGTTCCTGATACGCCTTGCCGACAGGGCGGATATTGCGATTCAGATCATAAAGGCCAAGCGGGTTCACATGCCCATTCTCTTCCCGGAGCGCGCTGTCCCAATCGACCTGATCGGTCAGCGAATACCATGTGAAACCGACAATCGGCACGCCGCTGTTGCGAACGCGCAGGACGTTGGCCCATTCCTTTTGCAGCCAATCCACCGCCTCCTGGCCCGATAGCCCCTGCGCTAGATTCGTTTCCGTGTGCATGACCGGCAACTTGTAGCGATCATAGTACTGCCGCGTGATTTCCGAGTATCCGAATATCTCACCCGAGGCCCATGTTCTTCCGTCAACTGCAACACGATGCTCGTTCGTGATGTAGTAGTCGTTCCCCATGATGCAGTGCTGGCGCAGATGGTTCGTGAGAAAGAAATGATACTCCTCGCGGGTCATCCCGTTATCCATGAGAAACTCATACATGCCGGAATCGACCCGGTGGCCATAGTTCAGATCGAGTGAGAGAAAACGCCGCGAGTTCAGAACTTCAGCCTTTCCGACCGCATCGGGCTCGTGGGCGTGGAAATACTCCGAAGACTCGCTTTGGATGAAGATCGCATCCGACCGAACTTCAAGGATCGCCGCCATCGCAAGTACATTGGCCTTGACGATGTGCTTGAGAGCCGTGACGAAGGCCTGATCGCTGGAAAGCTGCTCGTTCCACCAGCCATAAGCTGCGGAGAAGGTGGCGCAAACGAACATTTCGTTGACGGGCGTATAGAGCTGTACCCAAGGAAAGCGCTGCGCGAATGCTTTCGCATAGACCGCGAAGAGTTCCGGAAAGTCGGGGTTCTGGAAGTTTCCGACCCAATCGGGGACACCGAAATGGCAAAGGTCGACGATCGGCACGACATCTTGATCTTTGATAACGCCGAAGGTCTCGTCCGTGAAGCTCCAGTCATAGCGCTCCGGCCCGAGCCACACGCGATGGATCGGCGGTCCGTATCGCAGATAGCGAATATCGATTTCCTTCAAAAGTTCGAAGTCTGTTCGCCAATGCTCATAATGTCCGCACTTTTCCATCTCGTCGATACGGCGGCGACCGTTATCGACGGTTGGATAACTGTTCTCGATGCCAGTCGCGAACATGAACCACGGTGCGGTCATCATCCATCTCCGTTTGAACCTTCAAACAGGCTCCAGTTGTTTGTTTGCCCTCAAGTCGAGGCGCTTATCTGCCCGTTGCAGGAAGTTAGGACGAGAGCTCTCACGAAGAAGGCGCTTGTTGTGCAAATGAATGCACTTCACGGCCAAGCTCCTGCGGGGCTTCGAACGGCAAGAGATGTCCTGCTCCGTCAATCTGAATGTACTTCGCCGTCGGCAATCTTGATGTAACCTGCGTGGTGATCACTTGGGGCGGGATGACAGGGTCGAGCGTGCCACCAAGGACAAGAACCTGGTACGCAATATCTCCGACTTCGGAAGTGATGTCCTCCCGGCTGCCTGAGGCTAGCCACCAATGCCACGCTGAGGCGGATGTCCGAAGATTGTCGTCGATGCAGGTCGCCTTGTCCTCTGCAGTCAGGGGGCGCCTCGCAATGGCCTGCAATGTTTGCTCAGCCGAAGCCCGATTGCCTTGCGTCGAGAGAAGGCGATTTCGTTCGTCTTCCTCCATAGGTTCCGGCGACGGTGGAGATGGCGCAACTAGGATCAGCCCCTTTAGACCGAACGGTCGTTCAACGGCGCAGGCCATCGCCAGCTTTCCACCCATCGAATGACCGATGAGGATGTAGTCTTCGAGGCCGCGGCGGGAAATAAACGAGGCAATGGCCTCGGCCACGGCCTGCACGCTGAAGGCGGACAACGGTGGTGTGCTGCCGAAACCCGGTAGATCGATGGAAATGCAGCGATGCTGCCCCACAAGAGCATCGACTACATGAACCCACGATCGAGAAGAGCCTGCGAAGTAATGCAGAAAAACAAGAGCCGGCGATCCGCTTCCCCGGTCATCGTAATGAAGTTCGAAATTATCCATAGGCCTGCCCACCGAATTGCCTTTGATGGAGGCGTTTAAACGCAGTGCCGAACCGAACGGAAAAAGTAATGCTTGTCGCATAAGGTCGCAAGCAGGCTGCATCTCGGCTCTGCTTATTCGCCGTGATTGAGCAGTTGCACTGAAAACTCCTTCATATGAAGAACTCTTGCAGGGTAATTGCTATTTGCCTCCTGCCCGACCTCGGTCAATAGTAGGGCAATGTTAGCTTTTGAGATAATGGAGCTCAATTGCTCTGGCTTGATTTCCATATCTGTGACGGACCACGCCGATCCAGCCTGCCGCGAGACTTTCTCCATGACTAGATCTCTTAAGTTGCCCGTCGGTGCTCGATGACGATCGTCCATGATCTGTTGGCCGGGATCGAACCTGCCATCAAAACATATGGCGTATCCGCGCTATTTCTGACGATCTATCTTGAATCCTTCGGCGTACCTCTGCCGGGTGAGAGCGGCCTGATCGCAGCCTCACTTCTAGCCGCGCGTGGAGACCTCAGCATCATCCACGTTTTCCTGGCCGCTTGGTTTGGCGGCATCCTTGGAGATAGCACAGGCT
>NZ_JBFUMH010000026.1:0-45419 GCF_054049475.1 Microvirga sp. P5_D2
GGCTCGTCCAGCAGGGGTGGCCGGATGTCGGCGTGCTGGTGATTTCCGGCAAGGTTGCGCCCAAGCCAGGCGACCTGCCGGTCGGGGCGCATTTCCTGCAAAAGCCCGTGCGCCCGAAGGATCTGATCGCGGCGCTCAAGCAGGTGATGACCTCGAAGAAGCTCGAGGCATGATCGGGTCTGCGCCTGGACAGACTTTCAATCAGCTTATGGATCGAATGACAGAGGTTGGGCCATGACAAGGCCGAAGGTGGGTTTCGCGGGCCGTCATGTCCCGCTGCCCCGCTCACGATTGTTGAGGGTTTCGCTTGGTGTCGCCCTTGTGATGGGTGGTCTCGTCGGCTTMCTGCCGATCCTCGGCTTCTGGATGGTGCCTCTCGGAGTCATCATCCTGTCGATTGACCTCGCGATTGCCCGCCGCTTTCGCCGGCGAATTGTCGTCTGGTGGGGGCGACGACAGCAGAAGAGGCGGGCCTGAAGAGGCCCGCCTCGTTTTTAGGCTCAGGACGGAAGGCGTCCGTCGGGGGTGTATTGATCGACGGCCTTGGGCAATTCCCTCGACAGCCGGGCGAGAAGCTCCTCGCGTGAGAGGCCCGTCTGTTGCGACAATGTATCGAGGACATCGGGGCCTATCGCCTGTTCGAGCTGCGGCGGGGCGATGTCCTTGTTGGGACCGGTGCCGACCCAGGAATCGGCGACCTCTCCCTGGCCGCTCTGGCGGAAGCTATCGAGCAATTCGCCGAGCCCGCCGCCGAGAAGGCCACCTGCGCCTGCTCCGCCGAGCCCGCCGAGCAAACCGCCTAGCCCGCCAAGGCCACCCTGCTGCTGCGGCTGTCCGGCAAGGTTAGGATCGGCTGAGGCCTGTCCCCCACGAAGCATTTCCGCAATCTTGTCACGGTTCTGGTAGCCCGCAATGGCGAGGAGACCGAGAAGGGCTGTCATGGAAGGGTATCCGCGGCTCATGTCACATCTCCTTGTGTTGATCGAACACGAACGGCGTAGCGGTGAAATCGGTTCCGATCCGTGCCGATAAAGCTCCATTGTTGCAAAGGCTTTTGGCATCGCGTGCGCTTGAATAGGGCTTGAGCGTTCCCTGTTAGGAACCGGAGCGAAATGGGTAGGGACGGGTGGTCTGGAATTTCGCGCCAGCCGCATCATCGCCGTTTCATTCGAGACGATCTGCATCGTCACGGCAGGCGCGCATTCCGACGCGTGAGGCCTGGATGCTTCAATCGCTCAGCCCTAAGCGGCGTTCTGCGGAATGACGCGTGTCAGGCTGCCCGTTGCCGGGAAGAGCGGGATCAGGCAGGCTTGAAGTGCGTGGTAGAGATCGGGCTTGCCTGCGAAGACTGTCGAGGCCGGAGAGAGGTCTTCCGTCAGTTCAGGCCGCCAGCCGCCATGCGTATGGTCGATGAGATGGCTTTGCGCGAAGTTCCATGCCTGTCGATACCATTTCTCGTGAAAGTCGCTGGGTTGATGCTCGCAGAGAAAGGCCGCAGCGCCGATGGCTTCAGCACAGGGCCACCAGAGTTTCTCGGGGCGTCTTGGCCGGTCGTTCCAATCGAGCGCGTAGAAGAAGCCGCCTCTTTGCCGATCCCATCCAAGTTCGATGGATTGCCGGAACAACTCGCTCGCGGCGTCCGGCATCCAGGCATGACGCTGGCCGCCCAGACTCCAGAGTTGAAGGAGAAGCCGCGCCCATTCGAGCCAATGTCCCGGCGTCGTGCCGTAGGGGCGAAACATATCGGAGCCGCGATATTCCTTGTCGAGGCTCCAATCTTCGTTGAAATGCTCCGCCACGCGATAGCCGAGAGAAGTGGCATGACGACCGATGATGAGGCTCGCGATGCGCTCGGCTCTGTCGAGATAGATCCGCTCGCCCGTGGCCTCGAATGCGGCCATGAGCGCTTCCGTCAGATGCATGTTGGAGTTCTGGCCGCGATAAGTGCTGAAGGGCGACCAGTCACGCGAGAACTCCTCTTGCACGGCGCCGTGCTGTTCCTCCCAGAAACGCTCGTCGATCACCTGTGAAATATCCGCCAGCAGCGCGTCCGCGAGCGGGTGTCCCACCACCTTCGCGCTTGAAGCGGCGAGCAGGACGAAGGCATGGCCATAGGCCTGTTTCGTGTCGTCCTGCGGGCCATCGTTATCGAGTGCCCAGAGATAGCCGCCGTGCTGCGCATCGCGGTGACTGTTCCAGAGATAGCTCATGCCATGATCGACGATGGCGTCGCATCCGGGCCTTCCCAGCAGGTGGCCGATGGCGAAGCAATGCACCATGCGGGTGGTGCTGTGGATCTGGCGAAGCGGATTGGCCCGGTCGAGCGGCTGGCCTGCCTCATCGAGATGATAAAACCCGCCTTCGGGGTTGATCATGCCGGGCTGGAAGAAATCGAAGAGATCTTCTGCCTGCTCCAGAAGCCATTGCCTGTGGAATCGATTCGTTTTCCAACCTGGGCCAATGGGAGGGAGGATCGGGGATGTGTCTGCCATGGGAAAACCTCAGGACGCCTCCGTCAGGCACACAGAATAGTGATTTCCGGCATCTTCGGGGAGTAAGACGTTCGGTGCGGTCTGATGACGCATTTTCTATAGGCGAATTGTCACTCCGGGTATTCAAATCTCATAAGCGCGCCCCAGATAATCACGCATGCCCGATACATTGAAATCCACTCCTTCGATCACTCATTCGGACAGCTCCGCCGCGGCCCTGAGCGCTGCTGTCCGGCTTCATCTCGGCAAGCAGCTCCGCGCCCTTTATGGGGACCCCGCGGAGAGCAAGCTTCCACGCGATCTGGCCAAGCTCGCCGAGCGCGTAGCCCAGGTCATCCGCGCCCATACGGAGCCTGTGGACCAGGCCTTCGTCGATGGCGTCATGGATGCCCTGCCGAACCTGCGCGCCTTTGCTCTGTCCCTGACCGGAAAGCTCGATCAGGCCGAGGATCTGGTTCAGGATACGGTTCTCAAGGCCCTGACGAAGCAGGACACTTTCGAGTCCGGTACGAACCTTCAGGCCTGGCTGTTCACCATTCTGCGCAACGGCTTCTACTCGACCCACCGTAAGACGAGCCGCGAGGTCGAGGATGGTGACGGCAGCCATGCCGCGAGCATGGTCGCGATTCCGGACCAGGAGGACAAGCTGGCCCTGCAGGATCTCTCGACGGCGCTGGATAAGCTGCCCCAGGAGCAGCGCGAGGCGATCATCCTCATCGGCGCGGAAGGCATGTCCTACGAGGACGCGGCCGAGGCGCTCGGCGTGAAGGTCGGCACCATCAAGAGCCGCGTGAACCGGGCCCGCAACCGTCTCGCGGAATTGATGGGTGTCGCCTCCGAGCGGCTCAGCAGCCACAACGAAGCAACCAGCGCCTGATATTCAAAGCCTCGCATGCATGGGCAGCTGCCCATGCATGCGAGGCCTTTATTGTGTTGCCTAAAATTTCTGCGCGATGCAACCGCGCCGACGGCGAACTTTCCTTAAGGATCACGGTTGAGCTGACAGCTGGTGGGTGCTCGAAAACCGCTCTTCTGCCAAGGAGGGGAGCATGGAACACAGACCTCTGTCTGAACTCGGCCACGTCGCCGACTTGAAGCCCTCGCAAAATGTCGTCCTGTCGAAGCGCGAACGTCTGGATCGCTGGGCGGAACTGCTGGAGCGCGAACCTGATCGCGTCCTCCGAACCCTCGATGAGATCGAATGGAAGCCGCAGGCCGTTCGCAGGGCGCTTCGTGCGGACAACTCGGCTCTGACGGTTGCCTTCAACGATCCGGTGATGCGCACGGCGGGCCTGTTGAGCGACAGGTTCGGCGATGCGGTCGATTTCTTCCAGATCTCCGAACATGATGCGCATATCGTGCTCTGCTCGTGCCATGGCGGTGAATCCATGCGCGCGGAAGAGGCGGCGCGGCGTGTACGCGGCATACGCTCTCCGAGCTTGTGGTCGCTCTATTTCGGCTGGCTTCGATAAACAGACGGCTTTGGAGAGTCTTCAATCCTTGTAAGGATCGAACTCCCCAGGGCCGGCCATCGCCACAGCGAACGGGCGCAAGGTGTGTTCGACGCGGATCGTCTTCGCGTGATAGGCGAGCACGTCTTCGAGGCGGCGATAAACCATCGGGCTTTCATCGACATCGCCGCCGCGCAGGATCACGCCCTTGTCGCGCAGCCACTGGTCCATCTCCTCGCGCGTGAAGCGGGGAGGGCGAACCCATTCGCCGGCCTTGTTCTTCTTGCCCTTCGCCTCCATGCGCCCGAACAGACGGCCCGCGCCGTGCACGGTCGAATAGAGACTGTCCGCGCTGTCAGGACTATCGACGCCATGCAGGATGACGGCGTTGTCGCCCATGGAGCCGCCGACGAAACCGCGCTGGTCAGGGAAGGCAGGCGTGGCGCCTTTACGAACGACCCAATAGTTGCGCCCGCCATGGTTTTCGCGCCAGACGAAATTGTGGTGGTTGTGAACGCTGTCGGTGACCGTGCCGCCGATGATCTGGCGCACGCGCTCGACGACCCACTCGCGACCGGCATAGGCATAGAGCCCGCCGAGTTGCACGCCGGCGATGTAGCTGCGCCCAATCTCGCTGTTCTGATGCACGAGGGCGGGATCGACCTCCATGCCGTCTTTCGCGCCCACCAGCTCGAGGTGCTTCGTCGTGATTCTGTGGCCGAGGCCGCGTGAGCCGAAATGCACGCCGATCCAGACATATCCTTCCTCGTCCTCGAACAGATCGACGTAATGGTTGCCGGACCCGACCGTACCGAGCTGCTGCAATGCCATGGTCTTGAGTTCACGAACCCCAGCCTCTTCCCAGAGAGGTGAATCGAACAGCTCGTGATTGACCCTGACCGCGTTCTTCTGGCCCACGCCGAAGCTGATGACTTTGCCGATGTCGCCTAGGATCTGCTTTGCCTTGCCGGCGATGTCCTCGTAGCGGGTGTCGAGGCGAACGGCCATGTTGCCGCAGGCGATGTCGAAGCCGACGCCGCTGATGGAGATATGCTCCTCATAGGCCACCACGCCGCCGATGGGATGCGCGTAGCCGAGGTGCCCGTCCGCGCAGAGAACACCTTTGACGGCGCTGCCGACACTCATGCAGCGATCGAGCTGCTTGATCGTCTTCTCATCGTGCTCCCCGTAGATGCGGGTATTGGCGCCAGCGCTCATCATCGTTCTCTGCATGATCGGACTGAGACAACCGGCTGCCCAGTGGTGCCGTTCCTCGATTTGGAATTGGCCTGCAATCAGCGATTTTCACGCCAGTAAGCTTGGCTGATAGCCAATCCTGCCTTGTCTATAAAGGCTTGCGATAAGTTATTAAGCCCAAGCCATGCGTAATCATGCTTATGATCTTGAATAAATATCTAGAACAGAATGCTTTTTCATCCTTATGGAGGATAAGAAACGAGCCCGCAGCATGCTCTATGAACGGTGGGGGCTGCTTGCGAGGATTTGTATGGTCGGAACAGTTTCGGTCCAAAGCACCGGCAATCAGGATATCGACGGCGTTCTTTCGACTTCACGCTGGAACAGCTTGAATCTCAACTACAGTTTCCCGGTGAATGCCGGRTATCTGGGAAGCGCCTATGGAAAAGGCGAAACGCAGAACAATTTTGCCGGCCTGACCCAGCTTCAGGCGCAAGCTGCCCGGAAGGTCCTCGGCGTTGTCTCCTCCCTGACCAATCTCACCTTTACTGAGATGCAGGAGACGCAGTCCAACCACGCGACCCTGCGCATGGCTCGCTCGGACGAGCCCGAGGCCGCTTGGACCTATCTGCCGGGGCAAGCGGAAGAGGCGGGGGACAGTTGGTTCGGCAATTCCATCGGATGGTTCGACGAGCCGGTTCAGGGCGAATACGCCTATTACGTTTTCATGCATGAGATTTTGCACGCTATCGGACTGAAGCACGGAAACGAGACCACCGGCTTCGGCGCCATGACGCCTGGTCACGATTCCATGGAATATTCCGTGATGACCTATCGGTCCTATGTAGGATCGTCAGGGCAATATCTGGAGAACGAATATTGGGGCTTTGCCCAAACGCCCATGATGGTCGATATCGCCGCTCTCCAGCACCTCTACGGCGCGAATTTCGGCACCCATGCCGGGAACACGGCATACACTTGGAACCCGGAGACTGGGCAGGCCTTCATCAACGGCGCGGGCCAAGACGTACCCGGCGACAACAGGGTCCTCATGACCGTGTGGGACGGGGGCGGGGTCGATACCTACGATTTATCCAACTATGCGACCAATCTTCGGGTCGATCTTCGGCCGGGCGAGTGGTCCAGCGTGTCCTCCTCGCAAACGGCCATGCTCGGCGACGAGAATCCCGCCCGGGGCAATATCGCCAATGCGATGCTCCACCAGGGGGATATCCGCTCTCTCATCGAGAACGCCATCGGCGGGCCGGGTAGTGACATCATCATCGGCAATCAGGGCAGCAACACTCTCAACGGTGGCAGCGGCGCCGACAAGCTCTCCGGCTTAGGCGGATCGGACACTCTGGTCGGTGGGCCGGGAAAGGATTCGTTCGTTTTCGACACGAAGCCGAACCAGACCGGCAATCTCGACTGCATCACCGATTTCTCGGTCGCGGACGACACTATCATCCTCGAAAACGCGGTGTTCACGAAGGTGGGGGCGTCCGGAAAACTCTCCACGGGGGCCTTCTGGATCGGATCGGGAGCCCACGATTCCACCGACAGAGTCATCTACGACAATAGCTTCGGTAGGCTCCTTTACGATGCCGACGGCACCGGAAAAACTGTACCTGTTCAGTTTGCCCAGTTGGCCCAGGACTTGAAGATAACCGTGTCCGACTTCATCATCGCCTGAAAGGAACTTAAGAGCACCCACCTTTCACGTCATGGCCGGGCTCGTCCCGGCCATGACGATTGGAAAAGTACGGCGTTTCAAAACATCGTCATCACCGGCACAAGGCCGGTGATGACGTGTAGAGGGATGGCTGAAGGGTGGTTCCTGGGTCGATGATCCTTCGAAACCACGGTGCGTCAGCAGGCCTTGGGCCGATGATTTGACTTCCCGGCGGCTTTGGAGGACATCAGCGCCTTTGCAGGCTTCGTTTCCTGGAGAGCTCTCCGGGGCGGGGCCGGCCGCCTCCGGAGTCATCGATGGACGGTACCGTCCCCCAGCAGCACCTATCCCTTCGCCGGTTCTCCCTGGCGCAAGCGGCCAGCTTCGTAGAGCGGAGCCATGTCCGGCTCTGCGCTGTGCTCGTGCTCCTGTGCCTGGCCTGTTTCCTGCCGGGCTTCGCCGGCCTGCAGCCGATGGATCGCGACGAGCCCCGCTATGCCCAGGCCTCCAAGCAGATGCTGGAGACGGGCGATCTGGTGGATATCCGCTTCCAGGACGAGGCGCGGCATAAGAAGCCGGTCGGCATCTACTGGATGCAGAGCGCCACTGTAGCCGTGGGTGAAGCGCTGGGCGTGCCGGAAGCACGAACCACCATCGCCCTCTACCGCCTGCCATCCCTGTTCGGCGCCATTGCCACGGTGCTGCTGACCTATTGGGCGGCCCTGGCCTTCTTCGGCCGAAGAGGGGCTTTCCTGTCGGCGGCCCTCATGGCGACCTGCATCATCCTCATGGTCGAGGCCCGGTTGGCCAAGACGGATGCCATGCTCACCGCCTGCTCTGTCGCCGTCATGGGCGGTCTGGCGCGGGCCTATTTGAGCCGGGGAGCGGGAGTGCTGCCCCGCCGCGCCCTGCTGATTTTCTGGACCGGCTTCGCCCTCGGCATCCTGATCAAGGGGCCGCTGGTGCTCATGTTCGCTGGTCTGACGGCGGCGATCCTGTCCTATAAGGAGCGCTCGCCCCGCTGGCTTCTGACGTTGAAACCCTGGATCGGCCTTCTCGCGACGCTGGCCGTGGTGCTGCCCTGGTTCGCTGCCATCACCATCAAGAGCGGCGGCGCGTTCTTCTCCGAGGCGGTCGGCCACGACATGCTCGGCAAGGTCGGCACGGCCCAGAAATACCACTGGATGCCACCGGGCTTCTATCTGCTCTCGTTCTTTGCGACCTTCTGGCCCGGCGCAATCCTGGCCGCCATCGCGGCGCCCTTCGCCTGGATCCACCGGCGCGAGGAGCCTGTCGCCTTCGCCCTGGCCTGGATCGTTCCGTCCTGGATCGTCTTCGAGGCAGTTCCTACGAAGCTGCCGCACTACACCATGCCTCTGTTTCCGGCGGTCGCGATCCTGACCGTCATGGCGATCTCCCGCCATTATGTCGGCCCGCACCGGCCCGCCGCGAAACTGGCGACGGTCCTAATCCCGTTCATCCCCATCGGGCTTGCCATCGGCCTCTCAGTGGTGAACTGGAACTTCGACGGCACCCTGCCTTACCGCGCTCTCCCGCCCTTGGTTTTCGCCTCGCTGCTCGGGCTTTATGGGTGGTGGCTGTTCGTTCGGAACAAGGTGCTCAAGTCCATGTGGGCCGGGTTCCTGGCGGCTGTCTGCCTATCCATCGGCGTGTTCGGCTTTGCCCAGGAGGACCTTCGCTCCCTCAAGGTCTCGCCGAAGCTGGCCGAGGTGGCGCAGAACTTTCCTGGCGTGAAGAAGGTCGCGACCCTCGGCTACCGCGAGCCCAGCCTCGTGTTCCTTACGGGCACCGATCTCGACATGCTCGACAACGGCGCGGAGGCGGCGGCCTATCTGAAGCAGAACGCGTGCAGCCTCGTCTTCGTGGACCGGCGCTTCGAGGATGAGTTCCAGGCGGCTACCGCGCGGCTCAGGATCAAGCCTGCGCTCTCGACCCGCGTCACCGGATTTAATATCAACAGTGGACGCCGGGTCGATATCGGCGCCTATCGCATGGATTCGGGCTGCGTCTAGCCCATCCTGCATTGCAAGAGGTGGGCCTTCCCGGCCCCTGAACGTATGACTGAGCTTTCTCCGGCCCCGCGCATCAGCGTCGTGGTGCCCGTCAAGAACGAAGCCTTGAACATCCTCCCGCTGGTGGAGGAGATCGAGCGCGCCTGTGCTGCCCTGGCGCCGTTCGAGCTGATCTATGTGGATGACGGCTCCACCGATGCGACAGTGGAGCAGGTCGTGAACGCCCGCGCCACGCGGCCCTGGCTGCGTCTCGTGCGTCACAAGGCAAGCTGCGGGCAGAGCGCCGCGGTGCGCAGCGGCATACAGGTGGCGCGCGGCCCGATCATCGTGACGTTGGACGGCGACGGCCAGAACGATCCCGCCTTCATTCCGCAACTGGTCTCAGCTCTCGACAATCCCGACATCGGCCTCGCCGCGGGCCAGCGCCTTTCTCGCAAAGGGGCCGCCAAGCGCTGGCAGTCGCGCATCGCCAACGGCGTCCGCGGGCGCGTGCTGAAGGACGGCACGCGGGATACGGGCTGCGGGCTCAAGGCGTTTCGCCGCGACGTCTATATGAGCCTGCCGTATTTCGATGCCCTGCATCGCTTCATGCCGGCTCTCGTCAAGCGCGAGGGCTACACGATCGCCCATGTGGACGTGGTCGACAGGCCGCGCCATGCGGGCCAGTCCAATTACGGTCTCTTCGACCGGCTGTGGGTCGGCATCCTCGATCTCGCCGGCGTGTGGTGGTTGATCCGCCGTCGCCGGCGCGTGCCCGTTGTTCAGGAAACTCTCTAATGCTGGTGCGCCTGTCCCACGATATCGGATTGATCTTCTACGATATCGTCATTGCCCGTTTTGACACCTGGGCGGCCTTTGGCGTGCTGGCGCAGTTCGTCTTCGGTGCGCGCTTTATCGTGCAGTGGATCGCGAGCGAGAAGGCGGAAAAAAGCGTCATCCCGATGGGCTTCTGGGTTCTGTCCATCGTGGGTGGATTGATGACCCTCGTTTACGGGTTCATCCGGCGTGACATCGTCATCATCCTTCCCCAGGTCCTATCGATCTTCATCTATGTCCGCAATCTCATGCTAATTGCGAAGGAGAAGCGGCGGGCGGCGGAAGCGGATCTGCCGACGTAGCAGCGGCCATCTGCTTACAGGATTTCCAACCCACAAACCTCATCCTGAGGAGTCTGCGGAGCAGGCGTCTCGAACGACAAGGTTTGTGGTTGGCTCATTCGATCAGTCGCTTTCCCGCAGCCGCTTGAATCCTTCATCGAGATCGCGCTTGAGGTCGTCCAGATCCTCGAGCCCGATATGGAAGCGCAGGGCAGGACCGCCGGGTACCCATTGCGTCGCCGTCCGGTAGGTCGCGCAGTCGAAGGGGATCACGAGGCTCTCGAAGCCACCCCAGGAATAGCCCATCCCGAACAGTGACAGCCCGTCGAGCATTGCGGCGAGCGCCTTGTTCGAGAACGGCTTGAGGATGACCGAGAACAATCCCGACGAGCCCTTGAAATCCCGCTTCCAGATGTCGTGCCCGCGATAGGTTTCGAGGGCAGGGTGCAGAACCTTCTCCACCTCCGGACGCTCCGCGAGCCATCGGGCCATGTCGAGCGCCTGCTTCTCATGCTCGCGCAGGCGCAGCGCCAGGGTGCGCAGGCCCCGCAGGCCCAGGAACACGTCTTCCGGGCCGGGACACATGGCATAAGCGTCGTACGCGGCGCGCAGGTCCTTGAAGCAGCGTTCGTTGGCGGAGACCAGGCCGAGCAGCAGGTCCGAGCCGCCGCTGAGATATTTGGTGCCGGCCTCGATGGCGATGTCGACGCCGCGCTCGTGGGGCGGGAAGAGCAGGGGGGTGGCCCACGTGTTGTCCATGAGCACGACAGCCCCATGCCGGTGCGCCACCTCGGCGATGGCCGGGATGTCCTGCATCTCAATGGATTGTGATCCGGGGGCCTCGGTGAAGACCGCTGTCGTGTTCGAGCGGATGAGAGGCTCGATTCCGGCGCCGATTGACGGGTCGTAATAGGTAGTTTCCACACCAAATTTCTTGAGGATCCCGTTACAGAACTGCCGCGTGGGAAGGTAGACCGAATCYGTCATGAGCAGATGGTCGCCGGCCTTGAGGCACGACATCAGGGCTACCGTCACGGCAGCAAGGCCGGACGGCGCCAGCACCGTGCCTGCCGCTCCGGCGAGCTGGGTCCAGGCCTTTTCCAGCGAATCCGTGGTCGGAGTCCCTTTAGTTCCATAGGAATAGCGCCCGCGCCGATGGAGAAGGTCGTCCGTGGTGGGGTACAGGACCGTGGAGCCGCGATAGATCGGTGTGTTAATGAAACCGTGCTGTTCGAAGGGATCCCGGCCCGCGTGAACGAGGAGGGTACGTTCCGCTAGGTCGTGCGGCTTGGGGGGAAGTTTGGACATGGGCTCAAGGACTTGCTGAAGGGGGCTTGATCTGAGGCTGGAGCGCGGCTTGCGTCAACCCTCCAGCCAAAAAGCCTTCCATCAAGACTTGACCAGTGATCAATCATAGAATGTGATGGATCCCGATGCCGACATCGAACCGATGCGGCGCGGAACGGTCTGACCGTGGCTCGGCTGGGGGTAATAATAACTAGCGAGCCGAACTGTACTATTGGGAGAATATACCAGCATGAAAAAGGCTCTCGTAGCGATTGCCTTCGGCCTGACGGCGAGCGTGCTTGCCACAGGCGCATCCGCCCAGGCGACGCTCAACAGCGTCAAGCAGAAGGGCTTCCTGACCTGCGGTTCGAACACCGGCCTCGCCGGCTTCGGCCTGCCTGACGCTCAGGGCTCCTGGACCGGTCTCGACGTGGATCTCTGCCGCGCCGTGGCTGCCGCCATCTTCGACGATCCGACCAAGGTGCGCTACATCCCGCTCGCCGCCAAGGACCGCTTCACGGCGCTCCAGTCGGGCGAAGTGGACGTGCTGTCCCGTAACTCGACGATGACGATGTCGCGCGATACGCAGCTCGGCCTCGACTTCCCGGCCATCAACTACTTCGACGGCCAGGGCTTCATGGTCCGCAAGAAGCTTGGCGTTTCCTCCGCCAAGGAGCTGAACGGCGCTTCGATCTGCACCCAGCAGGGCACCACCACCGAGCTCAACCTCGCCGACTATTTCCGTGCCAACAACATGAAGTACGAAGTCGTGGCCTTCGCGACCTCGGACGAGACATTCAAGGCCTACGACGCCGGCCGCTGCGACGCGTTCACCACGGACGCTTCGGGCCTCTATTCCGAGCGCCTGCGCGCTTCGGCTCCGGACGATCATATCGTTTTGCCGGAAATCATCTCCAAGGAGCCGCTTGGCCCGGCAGTCCGCCACGGTGACAACCAGTGGGGCGATATCATCCGTTGGACGCACATGGCCATGCTGAACGCCGAAGAACTCGGCGTGACGAAGGCGAACGTCGACCAGATGAAGACCTCCGACAACCCGGAGATCAAGCGTCTGCTCGGCACCGAAGGCAAGTACGGCGAGGCTATCGGCCTGACGAACGATTGGGCCGTGCGCATCGTCAAGCACGTGGGCAACTACGGCGAATCCTTCGAGAAGAACGTCGGCGAAGGCTCCAAGCTGAAGATCAAGCGCGGCCAGAACGCTCTCTGGACCAAGGGCGGCCTGCAATACGGCATCCCGGTTCRCTAAGCGCACCGAAAACAGGGCGTCCGGACATTCCGGGCGCCCTTCTGCTATAATAAAAAATGCCGCCAGTTCATGGCAGACCGACACTTGCATGAACATGGGAGGACGGCACAAAAAAGAGCCAGCCGTCAGAGGATTCAGTTCAGTGCAGACCGCTGTCAGTCAGACATCACCCCCCAAAAAATCGTTTCTCTACGATCCAAAGGTTCGTGGGGTTTTCTTCCAGATTCTTCTCGTCCTCTTCGTTGTCGCGCTTTTCTATTTCGCGGCCTCGAATGCGATTGAGAATCTCCAGCGCGCTAAGATCGCATCAGGCTTCGGCTTCCTCGAAAACACCGCCGGCTTCGACATCAGCCAGTCGCTGATCCAGTTCAGCGCTGCAGGCTCGACCTACGGCGACGCCTTCATCGTCGGCCTGCTCAACACGCTGACCGTCTCGGCCATCGGTATCTTCTTCACGACGATCCTCGGCTTCCTCGTCGGCATTGCCCGCCTATCCAAGAACTGGATGGTGGCGAAGGTCGCCATGGTCTATGTCGAGACCCTGCGCAACATTCCCCTGCTGGTGCAACTGCTGTTCTGGTACATCGCGGTTCTCGGCCCGCTGCCGCAGCCGCGCAACTCTCTCGAATTGGGCGCCGGCTTCTTCATCAATTCCCGTGGCCTCTTCATGGCCCGTCCGATCTACGCCTTGGACGCATGGGCCATTCTGGCCGCGCTCGCCATCGGCATCGTCGGGAGCTTCCTCTATCGTCGCTGGGCCAAGGCCGAGCAGATACGGACCGGCCGGCAATCTCCCGTCGGCCTCGTGACGCTAGGCCTTGTCCTTGGCCTGCCCGTGGTGACCTGGATCGTCCTCGCGCTTGTCGGCCCCAATCCCATTACCTTTGAAGTGCCTGAGAAGGGCACCTTCAATCTGCGCGGCGGCATGCAGATCCTGCCTGAATTCGTGGCGCTGCTTCTCGGCCTCACCACCTACACGGCGGCCTTCATCGCCGAAGTGGTGCGCGCGGGCATTCTCGCCGTGTCGAAGGGGCAATCGGAGGCAGCCGGATCGCTTGGCCTCAAGCCGGGACAGACCCTGCGCCTCGTGGTCATTCCCCAGGCCATGCGCGTCATCATTCCGCCGCTGACGAGCCAGTACCTGAATCTCACGAAGAATTCCTCGCTGGCGGTGGCTATCGGCTATCCCGATCTCGTGCAGGTGTTCATGGGAACCGTGTTGRACCAGACCGGCCAGGCCATCGAGGTGGTCGTCATCACCATGGCTGTCTATCTCACGATCAGCCTCGTGACCTCAGGCATCATGAATATCTACAATCGCCGCGTGGCGATCGTCGAACGGTAAGGACGTCCGAGATGAGCACTACCGTCGATATCCCTCGTTTCGTTCAGGCCAAGCAGGTGGATGCGTTGCCGCCCCCCAACCTCGCGCGCGGTCCCATCGCCTGGGTTCGGGAAAACCTGTTCTCGGGTCTGTTCAACACCCTGCTGACGCTTGTCGTCTTCTATCTGCTCTACGTGTCCGTTCCGCCGCTGGTGAAGTTCCTCTTCATCGACGCTGTCTGGACCGGCGCGGATCGCGCGGCCTGCCGCGCCGATATGGGCGGCAGAGAGACCGGCGCCTGCTGGGCCTTCATTCATGAGAAGATCGGCTACTTCACCTACGGCTCCTATCCATTGCCCGAGCGGTGGAGGGTCAATGGATTCTTCGCGCTGCTGGCGCTGGGCGTCGGCTGGCTTCTATGGCTCAAGGCTCCCCGCCGCGACCTCGGCGCCGTCTATTTCTTCTGGTTGTTCCCGATCATCTCCTACATCCTGCTGACTGGTGGCGACGCGAATTTCAGCACAGGTTTCTGGATCTTCTTCGCCATCTCTGCCGCCCTTCTCATCGCGGTCTTTGCCCTCGTCGCATCGCTCCTGAAGGCGCCGCTGCGACCGGCGCTGATCCTCGGCGGCGGAATCGTCGGCGTGATCGGCGTGACGCTGGCATTGGTGGAAATCGACTGGGGCCTGACCCCGGTGCCGACATCCCTCTGGGGCGGCATCCTGGTCACCCTGCTGGTGGCGACCGTGGGCATCGTGGTCTCGCTGCCCTTCGGTATCCTGCTCGCCCTCGGGCGCCGCTCCAGGCTGCCGATCGTGCGGATGGCCTCGGTGATCTTCATCGAGTTCGTGCGCGGCGTACCGCTTATCACCGTGCTCATCATGGCCAACACCATGCTGCCGCTGTTCCTGCCCGGCGACATCACGGTGGACCGTCTCCTGCGGCCGCTCATCGGCACCGCGATCTTCGCCTCCGCCTACATGGCCGAGGTGGTGCGCGGCGGCCTCCAGGCCATGCCGAAGGGCCAGTATGAGGGCGCGATGTCGCTCGGCCTCAACTATCCGCAGATGATGATCCTGATCATCCTTCCGCAGGCCCTGCGGATCGTGATTCCCGGCATCGTGAACACCTTCATCGGCCTGTTCAAGGATACCTCGCTCGTGGCCATCGTCGGCATCTTCGATCTCGTCAAGACGATCGAGGCATCCCGCATCGATCCCAATTGGGCCGCGCCCAGCATCAGCCTCACGGGCTATGCCTTCGCAGCTCTCTTCTACTTCATCTTCTGCTTCGGCATGTCGCGCTATTCGCTCGGCGTCGAGCGGCGCCTCGCAGCAGGTCAGAAACGGTAAGCATCCATGGCAACGACACTTTCAACCTCACCCGTCCAGCCCGTCGCCGTCGACCCGAAGGCGCAGCCGGCCATCCAGTTGATCGACGTTCACAAGTGGTACGGCGAGTTCCACGTGCTGCGCGACATCAACCTCAACGTGAGCCGTAGCGAGCGCATCGTTATCTGCGGACCCTCCGGCTCCGGCAAGTCCACGATGATCCGCTGCATCAACCGTCTGGAAGAGCACCAGAAGGGCCGCATCATCGTCGACGGCACCGAGCTCACCAACGACCTCAAGCGCATCGACGAGGTGCGCCGCGATGTCGGCATGGTGTTCCAGCACTTCAACCTCTTCCCGCATCTCACGATCCTCGAGAACTGCACGCTGGCGCCGATCTGGGTGAAGAAGATGCCCAAGAAGGAAGCGGAAGAGATCGCCATGCACTACCTCAAGCGGGTCAAGATCCCCGAGCAGGCGAACAAGTATCCCGGCCAGCTCTCCGGCGGACAGCAGCAGCGCGTGGCGATTGCCCGCTCGCTGTGCATGAGCCCGAAGATCATGCTGTTCGACGAGCCCACCTCGGCGCTCGATCCCGAGATGGTGAAGGAGGTGCTCGACACCATGGTGGGCTTGGCGGACGAGGGCATGACCATGCTCTGCGTGACCCACGAGATGGGCTTTGCGCGCCAGGTGGCCGACCGGGTGATCTTCATGGATTACGGACAGATCGTGGAATCGAACACGCCCGACGAGTTCTTCAAGAACCCGCAGCACGAGCGCACCAGGCTCTTCCTCTCGCAGATCCTGCACTGAGCCAGGATAGCACTATGCAAAAGGCCCCGGTTTCCGGGGCCTTTTTCGTTTTAGCGGTTGGCTCTCTCGCGTCATGGCCCGACAAGCCTGGTGATGACGTGGGAGAGACGGATAATTGCCGCGTCTATTCCTTCTTCGCCGGCCCCGTCGCGATGGGCAGGTCGTCCCTGCCGCCCCAATCAGCCCATGAGCCGTCATAGATCGCCTTGGACGGACGGCCGGTTGTTTCCAGGGCGAGCGAGACCAATGCCGCCGAGACGCCGGAGCCGCAGGTAGTGATCACCGGGCGTTCGGGATCGATGCCGGCTTCTTTCAACGCCTGTTCCAAGCCCGCCTTGTCCTTCAACCGGCCGTTCTCGACGAGTGCGCTGAAGGGCAGGTTAAGGCTTCCTGGGATGTGGCCCGAGCGCAGGCCCGGACGCGGTTCCGGCGCTTCGCCCTTGAAGCGGTCGGCAGGACGGGCATCGACCACCTGGGCGGCTTTCGTGTTCAGGGCCGCCTGGACAGCGGATGCATCGGCTACCACGGATGGGTCGAATGTAGGTTTGAAGATGCGAGGCTCGCGCGGCTGGTGAGGGCCTGCCTCGATGGGACGGCCCTCGCTTTTCCAGGCGGGAAAACCGCCTTCGAGAATCGAGACGTTGCGCGCGCCGAACACGCGGAAGGTCCAGCGGACGCGCGCCGCCGCAAACAGGCCTGAGCCGTCATAGACGACGATGGCCATGTTCTCATCGATGCCCATCGCGCCCACGATCCTCGCGAACTCGTCGGCCGAGGGCAGCATGTGGGGCAGGGAGGAGGATTTGTCCCTGATCGCGTCGATATCGAAACGAACCGCGCCGGGAATGTGACCGGCCAGAAACTCCTCCTCGGCGTTCCGGTTCTGTGTGGGCAGATACCAGGACCCGTCGACGATCACGACGTTCGGGTCGTCCAGGTGCTCCTGCAACCGCGCGGTGGAGACGAAGGTCTGGGACATGGGAATGCTCCTGGCAGTCTTATGAGTTGGGAAATAGGGCGTCAGCCGGCAAGCGACATGCGCACGCGGCGGTTCTGCTTGCCCTTCTTTTCGATGTCGGTGACCACGACCGCGCCGATTTCGCCCGTGCGCCGCACATGCGTACCGCCACAGGGCTGCAGGTCGATGCCCTCTATTTCGACGAGGCGCACGCGGCCCGAGCCGCGCGGCGGCTGCACCGACATGGTCTTCACGAGGCCGGGATTGGCGTCGAGCTCCTCATCCGTGATCCAGCGGTCGGAGACTGGCGCGTCCCTTGTGATCAGGGCGTTGAGTTTCTCGGTGATCTCGGCCTTGTCGAGCCCCGCATCGGGAATATCGAAATCGAGCCGTCCATCGCCATCCCCGATGGAACCGCCGGTGACGGGATAGGGCAGGACGACGCTGAGCAGATGAAGCGCCGTGTGAACGCGCATGCGCTTGAAGCGCCGCTCCCAATCGAGCTGCAGCTCGACCTCGTCGCCGGGTGAAAAATGCGCCGCAGCCTCCGGGCCGACGAGATGCACGATCTGCGAGCGGTCGGTGCCGTAAACGGTGTTGGGCACCGCAAACTGGCTGCCGTCGGAAGCGCGGATGGTTCCCACATCCCCCGGCTGCCCGCCGCCTTGCGCATAGAATACCGTGCGGTCGAGAATGACGCCGCCTTCAGGCGTTACGCCGATCACTTTAGAGCGGCAGGATTGGGCATAGGCATTATCGCGAAACAAAAGGTCGGTGGCTGTCATCGTCATTCCGGGAAAGCATGAACGGACAGGGATGCTGACTGCTTCGCCCGCAATGGGTCAAGCCACTCCATTGGTATCATGAGAAGCCCCACGCAGGCTGCGAAACGCCTGGAGCGCCCGTTCGCGCGCCGGACCGTGCGGCACGATGGGGCGGGGATAGGTTTTTCCCAGGTCTATTCCAGCGGATGAGAGGATCTCCGGAGAGGCCTCCCACGGTTTGTGGATGAAGGCATCCGGCAACCCGGCAATCTCCGGCACGAAGCTGCGCACGTATTCGCCGGCGGGATCGAACTTCTCGCCTTGGGATACGGGATTGAAGATTCGGTGGAAGGGGGCCGAGTCGGGGCCTGACCCGGCGATCCATTGCCAGCTGAAGGCATTATTGGCAGGGTCGGCATCGACAAGCGTATCCCAGAACCACGCCTCGCCTTCGCGCCAATCGGTGAGCAGATGCTTCACTAGGAACGACGCCACGATCATCCGCACCCGGTTGTGCATCCATCCGGTACGCCAGAGCTGGCGCATGCCCGCATCCACGATGGGGTAGCCCGTGCGGCCTTTCTGCCAAGCTTCGAACGCAGCTTTGTCCGCAATCCAGGGAAAAGATTCGAAGCGCGGGCTGTGAGATCGCACCGGGAGATGTGGATAAGTGTGGAGAAGCTGATGGCAGAAATCGCGCCACACCACCTCGCTCAAGAACTTTTCCGCGTGCTGAGCCAATCCGTGATCGTCAGCGATGCGGTTTCGAACGGCGTGCCACATCTGCCGGGGGCTGATTTCACCGAATCTCAAATGCGGCGAGAGGCGCGATGTGCCTGCCCGCGAGGGAATATCCCGGTCGATAGCGTAGGCTTCCAACCCATCCTCGAGAAACTTCGCCAGTTTCTTCCGGGCAGAGGCCTCGCCGGGCTGCCAGTTGCGGTGAATCTCGCCGGCCCAATCGGGTGCGGTCGGCAGGAGACCAAGATCGTCGGGGTCGATGGCGGATTTGAGAATCGCGGAGGGCCAGTTGCCGGGGATGAGCTTTTTCGGAGCCGTGAGAGGCGGATTAACGCGCCTTGCCATCACGGCTCTCAGGTAGGGCGTGAAGACCTGGAAGGGTTTACCCGCCTGATTCAGCACCTGCCAAGGTTCGTGAATCAGCCTTCCGCTGAAGCTCTGTGCCTGAATTCCGAGGTCCGCCATCCTTTTCTTGATGGCGCTGTCGATGGCGATTTCTGCGGCGCCATAGCGGCGATTCCAGAAAATTGCCGAGGCGCTGGTCTTGGAGACCACCTTTTCCACGATTTCCGCAGGCGGTCCTCTGAACATGAGCAGGCGGGAGCCCAGCTTTTCCAACGATTCGTTCAAGGCCGTGAGGGATCCGTGCAGCCACCAGCGGGCTGCTCCGCCCAAGGGGCGAAGGCCTGGCGATTCCTCGTCTAGGATGGCAAAGCAAAGGACTGGCTGTCCGGTGGCGATGGCCGCAGCCAGGGCCGGGTTGTCGCTGAGCCGGTGATCGTCTCGAAACCAGACGAGGACAGGGGAGGCCAAGCCATTACTCTCAAAGCGGAAATTGTCGAGCTTGGCGCCTATCCAGCATGAAAGAGCGCACGCGCCAAGGGGAGGCGCGGGACCTACGGAGGATTAGGGTCTGACAGAAGGTGATTTTCCAGGGAGAAGTTGGCTCCGGCGGTAGGATTCGAACCTACGACCAACGGATTAACAGTCCGCTGCGCTACCGCTGCGCCACGCCGGAATAAGCCATACCTTCTGAGGACGGAGCCTCGCTCGCCGGGGCTGCCTGAGCAGCTGTCCTCGGCGACGGTGCGAGGCATATAACACGGGTTCAGCCGGTTGCAAGTCCCTAGATTGCGTCCGATGTCAGAAAAGGGACGTTGCTCTTTGGAAGGGTGCTTGCTATGGAGCGTTCGCCGCGTTCGCGGCACGCCCCGGATGGCCTCGTGGCGGAGTGGTTACGCAGAGGACTGCAAATCCTTGCACCCCGGTTCGATTCCGGGCGAGGCCTCCAATTCGAATTTCTGAGGCAATCTCCATGGTCGATTTCTCGCAAGCGCGCCGGATGATGGTTGATAGCCAGCTGCGCACTTTCGAAGTGAACGACTTCTCGCTGCTGGACGCCATGGACAGCGTACCGAGAGAGTTGTTTGTTCTCCCCGGCCGCGAAGACCTTGCCTATATCGATCAGGACATCCTGATCAGCGACGGCGCTGAACGCCGTTTCATGCTTTCCCCGATGAATCTGGGTCGTATGATCCAGGCGCTGAGCATCGATTCCGGTGAGAAGGTTCTCGATGTCGCCTGTGGTCGCGGCTACGCTTCGGCGGTGTTCGACAAGCTCGGCGCTCAGGTGACGGCGCTCGAATCCGATGCCGAGCTCGCTGCCGCCGCAAGGCAGAGTTTGACCGCCGCCGGCGCCGGCCGTGTGAAGATCGAGATCGGCGCCCTGGAAAAGGGCTACGCGGCAGGCGCCCCTTACGATGCCATTCTCATCAACGGTTCGGTGGATGCTCGCCCCGAAGGGCTTCTGCAGCAGCTGGCCGAAGGCGGCCGTCTGGTCTGTGTGAAGGGACGTGGACGCTCTGCGCGTGCAACCTTGTACGTGAGGTCCGGCGATGTCTTCGGTGAGCGCAATCTGTTCGATGCGGCCGCTCCTCTCCTGGCTCCTTTCGTCCAGGAGCCCGGATTCACGTTCTGATCTCTTACTAAATCCTTAATTTGTCTCGGAAATAGTGTCGCTTTTTTGCGCCACTCTTCAGCTAAAATTCAATTGAGCGCACGGCCTTATTGCCGACTCGTGTGACATGGTTATTGTTGCGCTTTGAGTGGGTTCGTGAATCGGTATCGATCGCGGTGGGCCCCAATCGAAGAAGTCGTTAAGGCAGGTGAGCGTGAACAGGAAGCAATCCAGCAGCAAGTATAGCATGCTCCTTGGAGTCATGGCCTCCGCGTTCGTGATCGCGGGCTCGGGCGGCGTATCGGCCGAGACCTTGGAAAGCGCCTTGGCTAAGGCCTATGGCAACAACCCCAACCTGAATGCCCAGCGCGCCGGCGTCCGCGCGGTGGACGAAACCGTCTCCCAGGCCAAGTCCGGCTACCGCCCGCAGGTCAATGCAAGTGCCGATATCGGACGTGAGTTCTCCCAGTACGATTCCCGCCGGCCGAGCGTTTTCAATCCTGGCAGCACTGAGAATATCAATCGCTCCACGCCTCGCGGTTACGGCATTCAGCTCGATCAATCGATCTTCAACGGCTTCCGGACGGATAACGCTGTTCGCCAGGCCGAGTCGAACGTTCTCGGTTCCCGTGAAAACCTGAACAACAACGAGCAGAATACCCTGTTCAACGCGGCCTCGTCCTACATGAACGTGCTGCGCGACACGGCCATTCTCGACCTTCAGCGCAACAACGTCGAGGTGATCGACGAGCAGCTGCGTCAGACGCAAGATCGCTTCAACGTAGGCGAAGTGACCCGCACGGACGTGGCGCAGGCCGAATCCCGCCTTGCCGCCTCCCGTTCGCAGGCCAGCCTCGCCGAAGCGAACCTGCGCGCCAGCATCGCCCAATACCGCCAGTTCATCGGTGTCGAGCCGCAGCAGCTGGCTCCGGGCCGTCCCCTCGACAAGCTGGTGCCGCGCACCGTCGATGCCGCCCTTAAATCTGCTTTCGGTGAGCATCCGGCCATCAAGTCGGCTCAGCATGCGGTCGATGCGGCCGATTTGCAGGTAAAGATCGAGCAGGGCGCTCTCGCGCCGTCCCTCGGCGTTCGAGCTACGGTTGCTCAGCGTTACGATGTTCAGGATGTTGGGGATGAATCCCTGAATGCCTCCGCTGTGGCGACCCTGTCGGTTCCGATCTACGAAGGCGGTCAGGCCTATTCGGCGACCCGCCAGGCCAAGGAGCAGGCAGGCCAGCGCCGCCTGGAGGCCGATTGGGTGCGCGATCAGGTGCGCGCCGCCGTCGTCTCGTCCTGGGGTCAGCTCGAGGCCGCCCGCGCGCAGATCCAAGCGGCCCAGGCTCAGATCGATGCGGCCGAAACGGCTCTCAACGGCGTCCGCGAAGAGGCCCGCGTCGGCCAGCGCACGACCCTGGACGTGCTGAACGCGCAGCAGGAACTCTTGAACGCCCGCGTGAACCTCATCACCGCTCAGCGCGACCGCGTGGTCGCCTCCTATGCGGTGGTGCAGGCCATGGGCCGTCTCCACTCCCGGAACCTGGGCCTGTCTGTCAACCACTACAGTCCGAAGGTTCACTACGATCAGGTCAAAGATCTTTGGATCGGTACTTCGATCCCTGACGGTCGTTGATAAGTTTAGGGGCCGGAACTATTCAGTTCTGGCCCCACTTGTTTTCCAATCTGTTGCGTAAAATACTTTAAGCGTTCGCAAGAACGTGATTCTAAAACAAATAATAAATTGGATGGGGCTATGGGTTCACAGAACCTGAAGGTCAATGAGCCATCGATGGAAGATATTTTAGCTTCCATCCGGCGTATCATCGCCGACGATATGGAGCCGTTGCATGAGCCGGAGGTTCGAGCGGCTGCGCCAACGCCCTTGAAGAGCGTGCTCGACATCGCGGAAAGCCAAGTGGCTCCAGTACGCTTCGGCGAGCATTCCAAAATGGAAGAGGCCCTTGTCTCCGAGGCCGATTCCTTCCAGGAGGAGCATTCCGTCTCCATCCTGATGGTGAATTACGAGGCCGAGCATCAGGCCGTCCAGGCTCCCGCCAAGCCTTGCGAGAAGAACCCCAGCGAGTCCCTGCTGTCGAACGTGGTCGGTGCCTCTGTGTCCGAGGCCTTCGGCAGGCTGAACGCAGTGGCTTTGCCCGCTCAGGCGGCTGCCCAGCCGAAAAGCATCGAGGATCTCATGGCGGAGCTGCTCCGCCCCATGCTGAAAGCCTGGCTGGATGAGAACCTTCCGGCTCTGGTCGAGCGGCTGGTTCAGACCGAAATCGAGCGTGTGACCSGCGGTCGGGCTTAAGATTTTCTCAGTCAAAGTTGACTTAGTCCGTCGTGTCCGGTTTGTAGCCCTCTTGCTTGCGCATTTTAGTGCGCCCAAGGGCCGGTATTCATCATGATGGACAAGACGTTCGATCCCGCTTCCGTCGAAGCGCGCATTTCCAACCGTTGGGAAGAGGCCGAGGCCTTCAAGGCCGGTCGGCCGGATCGCCAGGGCGCGGAGCCCTACACCATCGTTATCCCGCCCCCGAACGTAACGGGCTCGCTCCATATGGGGCATGCCCTCAACAACACGATTCAGGACATTCTCTGCCGCTTCGAGCGCATGCGTGGCAAGGACGTGCTCTGGCAGCCGGGCATGGACCATGCCGGCATCGCCACCCAGATGGTGGTCGAGCGCCAGCTCATGGAAAAGCAGATCCACCGCCGCGAACTCGGGCGCGAGGAGTTCATCAACCGCGTTTGGGCCTGGAAGGAAGAGTCCGGCGGGCGCATCAAGTCGCAGCTCCAGCGCCTAGGCGCGTCCTGCGACTGGTCGCGCGAGCGCTTCACCATGGACGAGGGCCTGTCCCAGGCCGTGCTGAAGGTCTTCATCGATCTCTACAACCAGGGCCTGATCTACAAGGACAAGCGCCTTGTGAACTGGGACCCCAAGTTCCAGACCGCGATCTCTGACCTTGAGGTCATGCAGGTCGAGGTGAAGGGCCATCTCTGGCACATTCGCTACGCCATCGAGGGCATGCCTGACCGCTCCATCACAGTCGCCACCACACGCCCCGAGACCATGCTGGGCGACGTGGCGGTTGCCGTGCATCCTGAGGACGAGCGCTACAAGGACCTGATCGGCAAATTCGCGATCCTGCCGCTGGTAGGCCGCCGCATCCCGATCGTGGCCGATGAATATTCCGACCCCGAGAAGGGCACGGGCGCGGTGAAGATCACGCCCGCGCACGACTTCAACGATTTCGAGGTCGGCAAGCGCCACAAGCTGCCGCTTATCAATATCTTCGGCACGGAGGCGCAGCTCGCGCTCGCCGGTAACGAGGCTTTCCTCGAAGGCATCGCTCAGACCGACGACCTGCAGGCGGTTCTGGCTCTCGACGGCCTCGACCGCTTCGAGGCGCGCAAGCGCATCGTCGCCATGCTCGAAGAGCGCGAGATCCTCGTCGAGATCGAGCCGCATACGAATACGGTGCCGCACGGCGACCGCTCGAACGTGGTCATCGAGCCGTATCTTACGGATCAATGGTACGTGAACGTGAAGCCGCTGGCGGATCGTGCGTTGGCGGCTGTGCGCAGCGGCAAGACAAAGTTCGTGCCGGAGAACTGGGAGAAGACCTACTTCCAGTGGCTCGAAAACATCGAGCCGTGGTGCATCTCGCGCCAGCTCTGGTGGGGCCACCAGATTCCGGCCTGGTACGACGATCAGGGCAATGTGTTCGTCGCACCTTCGGAAGAAGAAGCGAAGTCGCAGGCGCGCGCCAAGCACGGCAGGGACGTGGCGCTCACGCGCGACGAGGATGTGCTCGACACCTGGTTCTCATCCGCGCTGTGGCCGTTCTCGACCCTCGGCTGGCCGGAGAAGACGCCGGAGCTCAACCGCTATTACCCCACCAACACGCTGGTCACCGGCTTCGACATCATCTTCTTCTGGGTCGCCCGCATGATGATGATGGGCCTGCACTTCATGGACGAAGTGCCCTTCGACACGGTCTACATCCACGCTCTCGTCCGCGACGAGAAGGGCGCGAAGATGTCGAAGTCGAAAGGCAATGTCATCGACCCGCTCGATGTGGTGGAGCAATACGGCGCGGATGCGCTGCGCATGACGCTCACCTCGATGGCGGCGCAAGGCCGCGACATCAAGCTGTCGGTCCAGCGCGTCGAAAACTACCGCAACTTCTCGACCAAGATCTGGAACGCCGCCCGCTTCGCCGAAATGAACGAGTGCAAGCGCGTCGTGGGCTTCGATCCGAAGGCGGTGAAGGAGACACTCAACAAGTGGGCGCTCAGTGAATGCGCGAAGGCGATCAACGAAGTCGCCGCCGGCATTCAGGCCTACAAGTTCAACGAGGCGGCGAATGCTGCTTATCGCTTCGTGTGGAATGTGTTCTGCGACTGGACGCTGGAACTGTCCAAGCCCGTGCTGCAAGGCGCGGATTCGCCTGCCAAGGATGAGACCCGCGCCACCATCGCGTTCATTCTCGATGAGATCTGCAAGCTCCTGCACCCCATCATGCCCTTCCTCACGGAAGAGCTGTGGGAGGTGAAGGGGCAGGAGGGTCCGAAGCGCGAGAGCATTCTTGCTCTCAGCTCCTGGTCGAACCTCGATCACCTCATCGACCCGCAGGCCGAAGCCGAGATCGGCTGGGTGGTGGATCTCGTCACTGAGATCCGCTCCGCCCGTTCCGAGACCAACGTGCCGGCCGGCGCGCAGATCCCGCTCGTACTCGTCGCATCCTCAACAGACGTGAAAGCTCGCGCGGATCGCTGGGGCGATATCGTGAAGCGTCTTGCACGCATCTCCGAAATCTCCTTCGCGGATGCCGCGCCGAAGAGCTCGATCCAGCTCATCATTCGCGGTGAAGTGGCTGCCCTTCCGCTGGAAGGCGTGATCGACCTCGATGCCGAGCGCGCCCGCCTCGCCAAGGAAATCCAGAAGCTCGACGTGGAAGTCGGCAAGATCGACGCGAAACTCGGGAACGCGGATTTCATCAAGCGCGCGCCGGAAGAAGTGGTCGATGAGCAGCGGGAGCGTCGCGACGAGGCTCTTGCCCGCAAGAGCAAGATGGAAGAGGCGCTGAGCCGCCTCAAGGATGCGTGAAGCATCTTTTGACAACAACAGGGAAGGGCCTCGCGGCCCTTCTTTTTATTTGCGCCGGTCTCATCCTCATCACGGCGCGCTTGGGCGATTCCAAACTGTTCCCAGCCAAGGCCGATGCGGTTGAGGTCATTCTCGTCAGCAACGGCTATCACGCCGGGCTCGCCGTGCCGCGCAAGGCCTTGCTTGAACAGGCAAGCATGCAAGGTTTGCGTTCGCTGATTTCCGTCTCGACCCGCTTCCAGCGTTATGGCTGGGTTGAGGTGGGGTGGGGCGATGCCGAGTTCTACCAGAGCACACCGACACCCGGAGACATTCAGTGGCGTCTCGCCGCGAAGGCGCTTCTTGGCCTGGGCGAGGGTGCCGTTCTTCACATTGTGGGACTTGAAAGCGATCCTGAGCAGGTCTTTTCAGGAACCGAACTCGTCAAAATCCGGCTTTCGCCCGAAGGCTTCGCCCGCCTCGCGGCGCGCATGGACTCAGCCTTCGTGAATGGACCCGAGGGGCAGAACGTGGAGCTTGGGCCGGGGCTTTATGGCCCGAGCCTGTTCTATCTGGCGAAGGGGCATTTCAGCCTGCTCAATGTCTGCAATCACTGGATCGCGGACCTGCTCGATGCCGCAGGCGTTCCGACCGCTCCCGCCATCTCGATTCTGCCGCATGGGCTGATTGCGGATCTCCGGCTGCGCTCGGGGCTTTAACCGAAAACGAAATCCACCAGCAGCTTCACGTTCAGCGCCACGATGATAGCGGCGATGATCGCTGCGATCGCGGTCAGCCAGCGCGGCGTAATCAGATCGCCCATCTTCTTGCGCGAGGCCGTCAGCGTGACCAGCGGTATGACCGCGAAGGGGAGCTGGAGGCTCAGGATCACTTGGCTCAGGATCAGCAGTTTCCCCGAGCCGCTTGGACCATAGGCGATGGTGACGGCGGCGGCGGGAACGATGGCGATACCGCGCGTGATGAGGCGGCGCATCCACGGCTGCATTTTGAAATTGATGAAGCCTTCCATGACGATCTGGCCCGCCATGGTTGCCGTCACCGTGGAGTTCAGGCCGCAGCAGAGAAGCGATAGGCCAAACAGCATCGGCGCGATGGCGCTGCCCAGGATCGGCTGGAGCAGGGTATGCGCTTCGCCGAGTTCCGCGATATCCGCCCGCCCGGTTCCATGGAAGGCGGCCGCGGCGAGGATCAGCAGGGAAGCATTGATGGTGAGCGCGAACATCAGCGCGATGGTCGAGTCCAGGGTCGCGAAGCGAAGCGCCTCGCGCCGTTCCGGCAGCGTGGTGCCATAGGCGCGTGTCTGCACGATGCCGGAATGGAGATAGAGGTTGTGCGGCATCACCGTCGCGCCGAGGATTCCGAGCGCAAGGTAGAGCATGTCCGGATTGGTCACGATCTCGGTGGTCGGTGCGAAGCCCGCGATGACGGCGCCCCAATTCGGGTCGGCCATGGCGATCTGGATGCCGAAGCAGACGGCGATGACGCCGAGCAGCGTGATGATGAAGGCCTCGACCCAGCGGAAACCGAGATTCTGAAGGTAAAGGATCAAGAAGACGTCGAGAGCCGTGATGACGACGCCGATTTCCAGGGGAATGCCGAAAAGCAGATTGAGTCCGATGGCCGTGCCGATGACCTCCGCGAGGTCGGTGGCGCAGATGGCGAGCTCGGCCAGGAGCCAGAGGCCCCAGGCGACGGGCTTCGAGTAGGCGTCCCGGCAGGCCTGCGCGAGATCCCGCCCGGTTGCGACCGCGAGGCGGGCGCAGAGCGATTGCAGGATGATGGCCATGATGTTGGAGATCAGCGCCACCGTGAGCAGGGCGTAGCCGTATTTCGACCCGCCCGCGATGGAAGTCGCCCAGTTGCCCGGGTCCATATAGCCCACGGCCACCAGATAGCCCGGCCCCATGAAGGCCGCCGCCCGCTTCCAGGTCGAACCCGGCCGAACCGCGATGGACCGATTGACCTCCGGCAGGGAGGGCAGGCTCGACGTATTTCGCCATGCAGCTTTACGGACGAGGGATACGGGCGCGGGCTGGTCCATGGACTCTTTCTGCAGTTGCAAACGATTTGCAAGAAGAAGGTAGCGTGAGAATCTCAAATCGGCAAGTGGCGTGTTCCACCTGGGGACATGGCCGGTTTCTAGGGGCAGACTTTGGTCGAGATCAGCTAGGCTGCTTGGGAAACGAGGTGGCCGTGCAGCCTGTTCCGGCGTGACAAGCGCCCCTAGTTTTGCTCTAGCTTTTCGTAAAACCGGACCGGAATTCGGATTTGAAGGGATGGCCATGCTCGAAAGTGTCCTCATTGCAAATCGCGGCGAGATCGCATGCCGGATCATCCGCACGGCCAAGCGCTTGGGCCTGCGCACCATCGCGGTCTATTCGGAGGCGGATGCGGATTCTCTCTTTGTCCGGATGGCGGACGAGGCCCATTGCATCGGCCCGGCCCCGGCCCGCGAGAGTTATCTTAGAATCGATGCGATCATCGAGGTCGCCAAGCGCACCAAAGCCGCCTCCATCCATCCCGGCTATGGCTTCCTGTCCGAACGGGCGGAGTTCGCGGAGGCCTGCGCGGCCAACGGCATCGTCTTCGTCGGCCCGCCGGCCTCGGCCATCAAGGCGATGGGCCTGAAGGATGCGGCCAAGTCGCTCGTGCAGCAGGCGGGCGTACCCGTCGTGCCTGGCTATCACGGTTCCAAGCAGGAGCCGGACTTCCTGCGTCAGAAGGCCTATGAGATCGGCTATCCCGTGCTCATCAAGGCCGTCGCGGGCGGCGGCGGCAAGGGCATGCGGCGTGTGGAGAAGGCGGCGGATTTCGATGCCGCGCTCGAGAGCGCCCAGCGCGAGGCCTCGAGCGCTTTCGGCGATCCGCGCGTGCTTGTGGAGAAATACATCCTCTCGCCGCGCCACATCGAAATCCAGGTCTTCGCCGATGCGCACGGCAACGTGATGCATCTCTTCGAGCGCGATTGTTCGCTCCAGCGCCGCCACCAGAAAGTGATCGAGGAAGCGCCCGCGCCCGGCATGCCCGACGACATGCGCGCGGTCATGGGGCGCGCGGCTGTCGAAGCGGCACGAGCGGTCGGCTATGTAGGTGCGGGCACGGTGGAGTTCATTGCGGATGGCCGGGAGGGCCTTCGTCCCGACCGGTTCTATTTCATGGAGATGAACACGCGGCTCCAGGTCGAACATCCGGTGACGGAGGCGATCACCGGTCTCGATCTCGTGGAGCTGCAATTCCGCGCGGCATCCGGCGAGACGCTGCCATTCGGGCAGGAGGATCTCGTCATCAACGGCCACGCGGTCGAAGCGCGTCTTTACGCGGAAGATCCTGAAAAGGAATTTCTACCGTCCACCGGCAAGCTCTGGGCTTTGGAGTTTCCGGAGGGCGAGGGTATTCGCATCGACACGGGCGTGGAAGCGGGCGCCGAGGTGACGCCGTATTACGATCCGATGATCGCGAAGATCATCGCGCATGGCGCGACACGTGACGAAGCGCTGACGAGGCTGGCGGATGCGTTGGGCGATACGATTGTCGCCGGTCCGAAAACCAACACGGCTTTCCTCAAGAAGCTATGTGAGGCGAAGGAATTCAGGGCAGGGCAGTTCGATACGGGTTTCATCGATCGCAATCTCGATGCGCTCGGTGTTGGCCCGCAGCCTGTGGATGCGGAGGCTGTAAGGCTTGGTGCATTGGCGCTCCTTGGTGCCGATTATTCTCAGCGCCAAGACAAGCAGCTCTCCGAAAACCAAGGGCATCGTTCTCCCTGGCATGGCACGGATGGTTTCCAGTTGAACGGCACCCGTCGCCACAATCTGCCGATCACGGTTGAGGGCGAACGCGCCGATGTCATGGTCGTGTGGCCGAAGCCTGGTGCCGATCACAAGGAAATGGAAGTCTCCGTAGAATATGGAGATGGCGCCTCCCGGTTCTGGATCGATTATGAGCCGTGGCAAGAGCGGGGGTTAGTTCGCACGGTTGAAGGCGTACTAATCCTTCGCAACGGCAGGCAAACGCGCGTGGCGCTTCATGATCCCTTCGACGTTGATCTCGAACACATGGATGAAGGCGGCTCGGTGAAGGCGCCGATGCACGGCAAGCTCATCGCCGTGTTCGTGCAGCCGGGCGACAAAGTGGAGAAGGGCCAGCGCCTCGCCATCGTGGAAGCGATGAAGATGGAGCACGTGCTCGTGGCTCCAGCTGACGGGGAGGTGGCCGAGATCGCCGCCGAACCGGGTGCGCAGGTAGCCGAGGGCGCGCGTCTCATTGCGTTGAAGGCGGAAGCGGAATAGCACTGCGGCGCATCGCCGGATTTCAGATCCGTGTTGCGCATGGTTGAACATTCGAATGGCACTACATCTGATCAAGCTCTGCGTCGGCTGCGATTCCATTACCGATCTGGAGGAATGGATCGAGGAGAACCGTGCGCATCATCGCCGCCTCGGTCGCGACTACGAGCAGACGCATACGACGCGCATGGTGCCCAAACGTGTCGAAGAACTGCTCGATGGCGGATCGCTGTACTGGGTGATCAAAGGGCAGGTCGCGGCCCGTCAGACGCTCCTGGATGTGCGCCCCTTTACCGACGCTGATGGAATCGGGCGCTGCCGCCTCGTGCTGGAACAAGCGGTCGTGCCGGTGGAGCCGCGTCCCTACAGGCCGTTTCAGGGCTGGCGCTATCTCGCGATGAAGGATGCGCCGCGTGACATTGGCGCTCATACGGGCGATCTTGCCGCGATGCCTGAGGACATGCGAAGGCAATTGGCCGAACTCGGCCTGCTTTAACTTATGTGAATCGGCGGAGATCCCATGCGGCTTCCAGCACTTTTCGTGTCTTTCCTGATGCTCGCCGCAGGCTCGGCTGCTGCGAAAGAGTGCCGCATGCCTGACCTGCCGCCAGGCGTGCAGGTTCGCGTGCCGCCGGAATGCCAGGGTGTGGTGAAGCAGCGCACCGAGAACGACCGCGTGAAGGCGGCGCCGGGCGCCATCGATCTCGGCTATGGCACGACGGTGYGAGTCGGTGGACGCGTGCGGGCGGAAACGACCGTTCGCCGTTAGACCTTTTAGCTGTGGACCCTCTTGGAACCGCGCTGGCTCGATTCGCATTGGCCTAGCAGTACAGTTGAGTGGAGGTTCCGATGCTCCTGTCTGCATCCGAAGGCCGGCACTGGCGTTATGAAGTATGCGAGCACGAGGACGGTTATCTTGTCCAAATGCGCGACCTTTCCACAGGCGATCTCGACGAGGAATTCTCCACCATCTTTCGAACTCTGCCGGTTGCGTTTGCGTATGCCGAAATGTCCGCGGCTTATGAGCGCTACGCCGCAAGTGAACTCGAACATGTCGAGGACGAACAGATTGAAATCGAGGTCGAGACGACGGAGCGCCACTTCATCGACCTCAGCGACCGTCTCCACGACTCAGGCATCAACGGCATCGTGATCCAGGCCTGGGAGCGGGAAAGCCAGCGCAGCACGGCTCGGATGCTCCATTAAACAGCCCGGGCTGGATTGAGAGTTTCAAAGCCGGATCCTCGCAAAGGGTCCGGCTTTTCGTCAATTTTGGCTCTGGAGATTTACAACTGCCCGATCCCAGCCCACATCTTGGGGCAGGGATATTCACATGATGCTTCTTTACGGAATTGCCGCTGTCGCCCTGGTCTGGTGGCTTCTCAAGGTTTTCGCCCATTCCGACACCAACGCCATCGCCAAGGCGGTCAAGGTGGTGGCCGGGGTGGCGGCGTTCGGCGCCGCAATCGTCCTGGCGGGCAAGGGGCAGATCATGACCGCCTTGATGGTAGGCGGTCTGGGCGCCTGGGCGCTCGGGTGGAACGGCATTCCGCTTCCCGGGCCCTGGGGACGTTTTCAGAAGACGGCGGGGCGCTTTTCCCGCATCCGGTCGGCCATGATCGAGATGGAGATCGACCACGCCACGGGCGGTATCGAGGGGAGCGTGCTGGCAGGCACCTTCTCCGGCCGGCGCCTGTCGAGCCTGGACCCTCAGAACCTGCGCCGTCTCTATGATGAGTGCGGCATGCTCGATCCCGAGGGCGTGCCTCTTCTAGAGGCTTATCTTGATCGCCGGTTTTCCGGCTGGCGTGAAGACGCTCAAGGCGATCGTGACACGCGGACGCGCACTCATGCGCACTCGGGCGTAATGACGAAAGATGAAGCCTACCAGATCCTGGGGCTTAAGCCTGGAGCGAGCGTCGACGAGGTCCGACATGCGCATCGGACGTTGATCAAGAAACTCCATCCCGATCAAGGAGGGACGGCGTATCTCGCTGCTCGCGTCAATCAGGCGAGAGAAGTCCTGTTGGGCCGACATCGCTGATACTCCACGCGCGATTCCGGTTTTCATTTACTGCGACGGTACGAACACAAAGCATCGTCGCAGGTAGAGCTTAAGAGCGAAGAGATTAAAACTTCGTCAGCCGCGGGAAGCGAAGCAGCTCACGCCGCTCTTCTTCAGCTGCTGGCAGGCCTTCGCAGCATCGTTGGACTCGTTAAAGCCGGAGAAGCGGGCGCGATAGAGGGTGCTGCCGTCGACCGTGACCTTCTCGGTATAGGGCGAGGCCTTGCTGAGCACCTTGCCGAAGCGGCTGCGGGCGGAGTCGAGCATGGCCTTGGCCTTGTCCTCGTCGTCCGTGGCGCCGAGCTGAACCACCCAACCATCCACACTCTTCTTGGGCTCAGCCTTCGGAGCCTCAGCCTTGATGGAAGCCGTCTTCACGGGCTCTGCGGCCTTGGCTTCGGCAGCCTTCGCTTCGATCTTGGCCTGGAGGGCGGCCTTTTGCGTTTCCGAGATCTGGGCTGCCGTAGGAGCCTGGATAGCCGCATAGGCCTGGGCGTTCAGCGGCAGAGGATCGGGGCCCTTCTGCCAGCGCACATTGCCGGAAGAGGAGGGTGTCGTCGTCGAGCTTGCGCCAGTGGCCGAGGCCACGACCGGGCGCAGGGTATTCAGGTCAAGAGGCTTGCGTGCAGGAGCAGCTTGCGGAACCGCAGCCTCGGGGGTGGCTGACGCGACCTGCACGGGAGCAGCCTCGACACGCGGCTGGGCGACAGGGCGCTGAACCGGAGCCTCGGCCACCATGGCGGGCTGGGCGGTGCCCTCGACCACGGGTGGCGTGATGCGGGCACCGGCATAGGCGCGGGGCAGGTGATCGGCGATCAGGCCGGCCATCTTCTGGTCGCGGGAGCTGCCGGAGCGGCCGCCGAGCACGACGGCGACGACGCTGCGGGTATCCGTGTTGACCGAAGTCAGCAGGTTGAACCCGGACAGGCGGGTGTAGCCGGTCTTGATGCCGTCCACGCCGTTGACCTTGCCCAGAAGCCGGTTGTGGCCGCGAATGGTGCGCTGGCCGTACTGGAAGGAGCTGGTCTGAAAGTAAGCGAAATACTTGGGAAAACGATCCTGGATCGCCCGGCCGAGCACGGCGAGGTCGCGCGCGGTGGTGATGTTCGGCGGATCATGGGGCAGGCCGTGCGGATTGTAGAACTCGCTGGAACTCATGCCGAGCTCGCGGGCCTTGCGCGTCATCATGCGTGCAAATGCATCCTCCGAGCCGGCGATGTTCTCGGCCACGACAACAGAAACGTCGTTGGCAGACAGCGTCACCATGGCCTTGATGRCATCCTCGACCTCGATGGTCGAGCCGGGGCGCACGCCGAGCTTCGTCGGCGGCTGGCTCGCGGCATATTCTGAGACGGTCAGCTGGCTATCCGGGCGGATACGGCCGCGCTCCATCTGCTCGAACAGCAGGTAGAGGCTCATGACCTTCGTGATGGAGGCCGGAATACGGGGCTCGTCGATATTCTCGCCCTGTAGAACCTTGCCGGTCTTTGCATCGACGACGATGGAAGCGCTCGGGGGGTTATACCCGCCTCCTTTGCTCACCTTGCGGCGGGCCGCCTCGGCGGGGGAGGAAAGCGCTATCGCGACCGATGCTGCAATGCCAATAAACGTCCATGCTGTTCGGCGTCCAACCCATACCGAAGTCATGCTGAAAATTCCCTGTTGAGTTTCGTCTCAGGTCTCCGCAACCGGTGCTCCTGAAGGAGACCGTTGCAGGCGCAACACATGGCTTCACCGTATGGGGATGCGGTTACGAGGGGGTTAATGGACGAGGGCTCCCATGCAATGACCATTGTGCACTGCACAAATTTTGTTGACAAGTATTGTGCGCTGCACATATGTTCTCATGTCATTGATCGTTGGCACATACCGCCATTAAACGTCTTATTGTCGAGGTTCACAATGCTTCAGCCGCTTGCAAACTTGCAAAAGCTTGGCCAGGAAAACCTGGAAGCTACCATCAAGGCTCTGGGTGCTTTTTCGACCAATGCCCAGGCTATCGCGACCGAAACGGCGGATTACGCCCGTAAGTCGTTCGAGTTCAATTCTTCGACCGTCGAGAAGCTGGCCGGCGCCACGACCCTCGATAAGGCCATCGAGCTTCAGTCGGCCTACGTGAAGGACACCTATGACAGCCTGATGGGCCAGTCCACCAAGCTCGGCGCTCTCTACACGGCGCTCGCCACCGACACGTTCAAGCCCTTCGAGGGCCTCCTGTCCAAGGCAGCGAAGGCCTGACGCTTCGTCAGATCCGATCGCAAGATCTTCAGTTTTGAACGAAACGCCCGGCTGTTGCAGCCGGGCGTTTCGCGTTTTCAGGGTCTCTCGAGCTTGGCCTTATCGACGCAGCCATGCCGAGATCGGGATGCTGCTCTTCTCTCAGGCCCTGCGACCACCCATCTGTTGATCTAGCGAAGCGAATGGAGCGACTATACATTTGACTCAGGGTGCCGTGGTCGGAATTGCCGTGGGCTGCGCGCCAGGGGCCAATAAGAAGAGGTCGGTCGTTTAATATGCTGCGGTTAGCTCAGGACACTTTGATCCGGTCGAAGCGGTATCCCACGTCCGCATCCGGCGGGTCACAGCCCCCTGGTGGCGATGATGATGGGCGCTCCAACACGGCGATCATCACAAAAGCCAAGCCGCGCACGAAACGGCCCAACCTTTACCGCGTTCTTCTTTTGAACGACGATTACACCCCGATGGAGTTCGTGGTGCATGTGCTGGAGCGGTTCTTCAACAAGAACCGGGAGGACGCAACCCGGATCATGCTTCTTGTGCACCAGAACGGTGTCGGGGAATGTGGAGTTTTTACGTACGAAATTGCTGAGACGAAGGTGACGCAGGTGATGGATTTCGCCCGGCAGCACCAGCACCCTCTGCAATGTGTGATGGAAAAAAATTAGCCGAGACCCGTCTCATAAAGGACAAGCCGTTGCCGAGCTTTTCTCGCAGTCTTGAACAAGCCCTTCATCGAGCCCTCGCTCTCGCAGGCGAGCGCCGTCACGAATACGCGACCCTCGAACATCTTCTCCTGGCCCTGATCGATGACCAGGACGCGGCCGCCGTCATGCGGGCGTGCAATGTCGATCTCGATATTCTCCGCCGCAACCTCGTGGATTATGTGGACAGCGAATTGGCGAACCTCGTGGCCGATGGCCGCCAGGATTCCAAGCCGACCGCAGGCTTCCAGCGTGTGATCCAGAGGGCGGTGATCCATGTCCAGTCCTCGGGCCGGGATGAGGTGACGGGCGCCAACGTGCTCGTCGCGATCTTCGCCGAGCGGGAAAGCCATGCTGCCTACTTCCTGCAGGAGCAGGACATGACCCGCTACGACGCGGTGAACTACATTAGCCACGGCATCGCCAAGCGCCCGGGTCTCACCGAGAGCCGTTCTCCGCGCGGCGCCGAGGAGGAAGCCTCCAACGAACGTCCGACCCAGGACGATTCCGACGCGCGCTCCAAGAAAAAGGGCGATGCGCTCGACTCTTACTGCGTCAACCTCAACAAGAAGGCGAAGGAGGGCAGGATCGACCCGCTGATCGGGCGCGAGTCCGAAGTCCAGCGCACGATCCAGGTGCTCTGCCGCCGTCAGAAGAACAACCCGCTGCTCGTGGGCGATCCCGGCGTCGGCAAGACCGCCATCGCCGAAGGCCTTGCCCGAAAGATCGTCCAGGGTGAGGTGCCGGAAGTTCTCAAAGGCGCCACCGTCTTCGCCCTCGACATGGGCACGCTGCTTGCTGGCACCCGCTATCGCGGTGACTTCGAGGAGCGTCTCAAGCAGGTGATGAAGGAGATCGAGCAGCATCCGAACGCGATCATGTTCATCGACGAGATCCATACGGTGATCGGCGCCGGTGCCACGTCCGGCGGTGCGATGGATGCTTCGAACCTGCTCAAGCCGGCACTGGCTCAGGGCACGCTGCGCTGCATCGGCTCCACGACCTACAAGGAATACCGCCAGTATTTCGAGAAGGACCGGGCTCTCGTGCGCCGCTTCCAGAAGATCGACGTGAACGAGCCGTCGGTGCCTGACGCTATCGAGATCGTGAAGGGCCTCAAGCCGTATTTCGAGGAGTTCCACAAACTCAAATACACCAACGACGCCATCAAGGCGGCGGTGGAGCTGTCGGCCCGCTACATCAACGACCGCAAGCTGCCGGATAAGGCGATCGACGTGATCGACGAGACCGGCGCGTCGCAGATGCTCCTGCCCGAAGGCCGTCGCAAGAAGACCATCGGTGTCAAGGAAATCGAGACGACCATCGCCACGATGGCCCGCATCCCGCCCAAGACCGTGTCGAAGGACGATGCTGAGGTGCTCGCCCACCTCAAGGACACCTTGAAGCGCGTAGTCTACGGCCAGGACAAGCCCATCGAGGCTCTGTCCTCCGCCATCAAGCTCGCCCGAGCGGGCCTGCGTGATGCGGAAAAGCCGATCGGCTCCTACCTTTTCGCTGGCCCGACCGGCGTCGGCAAAACGGAGGTAGCGCGCCAGCTCGCGGTGTCGCTCGGCGTCGAGCTCCTGCGCTTCGACATGTCGGAGTATATGGAGCGGCACACGGTCAGCCGCCTGATCGGCGCGCCTCCCGGCTATGTGGGCTTCGACCAAGGCGGTCTGTTGACCGACGGCGTCGATCAGCACCCGCATTGCGTGCTTCTGCTCGACGAGATCGAGAAGGCGCACCCGGATCTGTTCAACATCCTGCTCCAGGTCATGGACCACGGAAAGCTGACGGACCACAACGGCAAGCAGGTCGATTTCCGCAACGTGATCATCATCATGACCACGAATGCGGGTGCCGCCGACATGGCCCGCCCGGCCTATGGCTTCACCCGCACAAAGCGGGAAGGCGATGACACCGAGGCCGTGAACAAGCTGTTCACGCCGGAATTCCGCAACCGTCTCGATGCCATCATTTCGTTCGGTCACCTGCCGAAGGAAGTGGTGCAGAAGGTGGTGGAGAAGTTCATCATGCAGCTCGACCTGCAGCTTTCCGAGCGCAACGTGTCCATCGAACTCGCGGACGAGGCGCGCGACTGGCTGGTCGAGCACGGCTATGACGAGGCCATGGGTGCCCGCCCGATGGGCCGCCTGATCCAGTCCACCATCAAGACGCCGCTGGCTGACGAGGTGCTGTTCGGGCGCCTGAAGGATGGCGGCGCGGTCAAGGTCATCGTCAAGACCGACGAACTCGGCCTGGAGAGCCTCGACTTCGAGTATGTGGACGGCCCGGTCAAGCCCAAGCCCGAAAAGGTAGTCACGAACGCCAAGAGGAAGCCCAAAGCTAAGTCGGCGTCTTCAAAGGCAAAAAAGTCCGTGAAGCCGAAAGGATCCGGTGGTAATGGGGGCGGCGGCATCCGCACCGTTCCAAAGGTTCCATTGGTTAGAGCATGACGACTGAACTGCACGAGGGCCACTTTGAGCCCACTCGCCTCATCGAAGCTCCGGCGAAGCTGTCCTGGCGCGAGAAGCGCGAGCTGCGGCGGCGGAAGCGCGTATGGTTCGAGGAAATCTTGGCCTGGATCCTCGTGCCGGTGATCCTCCTCGGCTGCTACTGGCTGGCGACCATGGGACTGGCGGCCGTGGGCACCTCGCCCGAGGCCCTGTTGGACGGTTTCAAGGCCATCACCAACAGCCTTTGAGGTGTGAGGCATGTAAGTTCATGGGGCGCGGACCGAGCTGGTCCGCGCCCCTTTTGCATTGTCGAATATCAAGTGAATGGTGCGTCGACCGTACAAACGAGGCCCGTCGGCGCGAAGGTCACATCGAGCCTGCCGCCGAGGTCGTGGGCGAGGCTCCGCTCGATCAGCCGGGAGCCGAAGCCTTTGCGGGTCGGGGGGGCGACCGGCGGTCCCCCTTGCTCGCGCCAGGCGAGCTTAAGGCGCTGCTCGCCTCTTTCCTCAACGACGGACCAGGCGATCTGAACGATGCCCGAGGTGTTGGCGAGGGCGCCATACTTCACGGCGTTGGTCGCCAGTTCCTGGAAGGCCAGGGCGAGAGCAAGCGCCATGCGTGGCGTCAGGCGGACTTCGGCTCCCTTTGTCTCGATCCGGTCTTCGCGCTCATCGCGATAGGGCGCAAGCGCTTGTCCGACGACCTCCGCGAGGCTCGCGCCTTCCCAGTTCTCGCGCGTGAGCACGTCATGGATGCGTGAAAGGGCAAGGAGCCGCGCTTCGAGCACGGGGCGCGCTTCCTCCGGCGTGCTTGCCGTGCGCAGCGTCTGGGAGGCAATGGATTGCACCGTCGCCAGCGTGTTCTTCACGCGGTGGTTCAGTTCGTGGATCAAGAGCTGCTGATGATCCTCCCAACGCTTGCGCTCGGAGATGTCCATCACGACACCGCGTGCACGCAAGGGAACGCCGGATTCATCGCGGATATATTCGCCGCGTCCGTTGACCCATCGCACAGTCTTGTTGGGCAGAAGCAGACGCAGCGTCCAGTCGAAGCTGTCGATGCTCGGGTCCAGGCGATCCTGCAAGTGCTGCAGCCGCGTCGCGGCAGAATCCTCCGGGTGATACCGGATGTAGAGATCGGGGATCGTGAGAGGCTTTTCGGGCGGATAGCCGTACAACTCGTTCATGCGCGGCGATGCCTTGATGTCGCCGGTGACGGAATCCACATCGAAAATGGCCAGGGAGGCGGCGTCCACAGCGGCGCGCAGCTCGGCCTCTCTCGCCATCAAGGATTCTTCCACGGTCTTCCTGTCGGTGACATCGAGAAGGACGCCGATGGTTCGGACGGGAAGACCGTCGTGCCCTAGCACCATCTCCGCCCGCATCAGGAACCAACGCAGAACGCCATCGCCGCGATAATAGCGGAATTCTCCCTCGAAGTAACGCTCGCCCCGCTTGATCGCCTCAGAGCCGAGAGAGCGTATCCGCTCCCCGTCATCGGGATGAAACCGGGTCCGCAGAAGCGCGCGCGTCGGTCTGGCATAAGGCGGGTAGCCGAGCAGTCGGTTCAGCTCCGGATTGGTATGCAGCTCATCGGTCGGCGCGTCATGGGCCCAGATCGCCATGCGCCCCGCATCGAGAGCGAGGCGCAGGCGGCTTTCATTCTCTCGCAACGACGTCTCGGCCCGTGCCCGCTCGACCGCATCCCATGTGCGCTCGGCCACATCGCGGGCCAGCACGGCCTCCGCCTCGGTCCAGTGGCGTGGCTCGGGCTCGTGGAGATAGAAGACCGCCCTGAGGCGGTTCTCGCGGATCAGCGGCACCACGAGCAGAGAACGTGTGCCAGCGCTCTCCCAGATCGGGGAATAGTCGGGACCGACACGGGGATCGGCGAGGCTGTCGGTCATGATGAGCGTCGCCCCTCGGCGCAGTTCATCGATGATCCTCGGTCCGAAGGCGTCTAGGATGCGGGCCTCTCCGGCGAGGCTCGGCATGGTGCCGTTTGTCCAGTCGCGTTTGACGGACATGATATTCTGCGCGTCGTCGATCTCGCCGTAGCCGGCGCGGCCCACGTTGAGACGCCGACCCATCATGCTCGCCGCGACCTCCGCAGTCGCGGCAGGGTCCGTCTGGCCGCGCAGGCGGTCGCTCATCTCGACGAGAAAGGCCAGCCGCTGGTCGTTCACGACCTGCGCGGAGGTCTCGTTCACGACTGCGAGAAGCCCAGGGATCGAGCCGTCGTCCTCGATGATCGGCGAGAATGAGAAGGTGAAATAAGCCTGCTCGTCGAAGCCGAAGCGGCCGAGCGTCAGGGGCTGGTTCTCACGAAAGCAGGCTTCTCCTGCGAAAACCTGTTCGACGAGGTGTCCGATATGGGGCCAGAGATGCGCCCAGGTTTCTTTGAGTGGCTGGCCGAGCGCTTCGGGATGTTTCAGGCCGAGTAGCGGAATGCTCGCATCGTTGTAGAAGAGCCTCAGCTCCGGGCCCCAGGCGATGAACATGGGGAACTTGGAGGGAAGGATCAGGTTGAGGGTTCTGCGGAGGCATTGGGGCCATATCTCGGGAGCGCCGAGAGCGCCGCCCGACCAGTCATATGCCTTCATGAGGGCGCCCATGGCGCCCCCATTCATGAATGGATCGGGACACGAAGAATTGGCTCTAGCGTGCATGCCAGGCGTCATGGGCAGCTTGCAGGAGCATGGCTGAGAGATGTGACCCAGCATGTTGGGATGGCCACCGCGGGGCCTCTGATAACGTGCAAGCTTGGCTGGATGCCATTGTTTATCGCTCAAAACTTCAGGATGGGCCTTTGCGACCTCTAGGTAGGGCGGATTCCCTTATTTTATATAGCAAACATGACCTTTGGGCAGTCTCTGGGGATAAGTTTCGAGCTGCGGACGGATACGCTCGATAAATTGTCTAGATATCCTGCTCTTGCCGGAACGGCATGGCTTCCGACAATTCCTCGGCGGCCTCGGAGACATAGCGCCGTTCCTGCTCCAGATAGGCTTGGACGGCCCCCTTGAGCCCTGGATCGGCGATATCATGAGCCGAGGAAGTGATGACGGGCCTGTAGCCCCGCGCGAGCTTGTGCTCGCCCTGCGCACCGGCTTCGACACGGTCGAGACCTTTGGCAATGGCGAAGTCGATGGCCTGATAATAGCAGACCTCGAAATGTAGGAAGGGGTGGTCCTCGACACAGCCCCAGTTTCGGCCGTAGAGACGCTTGTCGCCGATGAAGTTGATCGCGCCCGCGATATGGCGCCCGTCGCGTTTAGCCATCACGAGCAGCACGCGTTCCGCCATTCGCTCGCCGATCAGGGAAAAGAAGCGCCGGTTCAGGTAGGGGCGGCCCCATTTGCGCGAGCCGGTATCCATATAGAAGGCGAAGAACGCATCCCAATGCGCCTCGGTAATGTCCTTGCCGGTGATCCACTCGATGGAGATGCCATTGGCCAACGCATCCCGGCGCTCGCGGCGGATCGCCTTGCGTTTGCGGGAGGCGAGGGCGCCAAGAAAATCCTCGAAATTTTTGTAGCCGTCGTTGATCCAGTGGAATTGCTGATCGTCCCGGCGCAGGAACTCTTCCTTCGCCATCGCCGCAAGATCCGCTTCCTGCAGGAAGGTGGCATGGATCGAGGATGCGCCGATCTGGTCACGCAGGGCGCGCAGGCCCGCGATCAGGTGAGYCCGAATGTTCGCAGCCTGCGGCCCATCCGGGACGAGGAGGCGAGGGCCAGTGACCGGGGTGAAGGGTACCGAGACCTGAAGTTTGGGGTAGTAGCGCCCGCCTGCGCGCTCATAGGCATCGGCCCAGGAATGGTCGAACACGTACTCGCCCTGCGAGTGGGATTTCACGTAGCAGGGCGCGGCGCCAAGAAGGTTCCCTTGCTCGTCCTCGACCAGCACATGCACCGGTGCCCAGCCCGTCTTCGCGCCGACGCAGGCAGAATCCTCCAACGCGGAGAGAAAAGCGTGGGTGACGAAGGGATTGCGGGGTTCGTCATCGCCTGAAGCCGAACCGAGCGCACAAGAATCCCAGGCAGCGGCGGGCACCGCTTTCAATCCTTGGGCGATTTTGACCTGGAGCTTCACTGATGGGAGGATCTCGCCGTTAGACACAAGAGCTAATGGCTCGGCGAGATCCTTGCAACCTTCAGGGCATGAAGCCTTCGAACACCATCTGGTCCGCGTGTTTCTCGGCGCGGGCGCGATCCTCAGGGTTCCGCACGGTCCAGGTCATGACCGGGATGTTGCCGAGGAGCTTGCTGAGATAGGTCGAGGCGCAGGGCAGGTCCTTCACGCGCCAGGACAGGAACTGCGGCTGCGTCTCTTCGAAATGCAGCAGGTTCGCCATCCGGTGCTTCTGCTCGGGCGGAAGAAACCCGTCGGACTTCGAAGCGTATTCAAGCTCGCCGATGAAGCCGCGGGTGATGCCCGGCGCGTTGTGGCGCAGATAGGCCACGATATCCGGATCGAAGGACTTCACGACGAAGGGGCCGCTGTAATCCTTCAGGATCTCGATGGCGCGCTGCGTCAGCGTCATGTCGCCGTTGAACTTGCTCTTGATCTCGATGACCAGAGGCGTGCGGCCCGCGATCTTGGCAAGATAATCCTTGAACGACGGAATCTTGTCGCCGCCCTTTGCGCCGGCAATATCGATGCCCGTGAGGTCGGCGAGTTTGCGCTCCGCGACGAAACCCGTGCCGCCGGTGAGGCGGTCGAGCTCGAAATCGTGGAAGACGATGGCTTCCTTGTCGCCGGTCAGCTGAATATCGAGCTCGATCGGGAAGCCGTGCACGATGGCGGCTTCCGCGGCCGAGATGGTGTTCTCGATGACGCCGTTTGCTTTGTCATGGAGGCCGCGATGGGCGATGGGCTTCGCGACGAGCCAGCTCGGGGTGCTCATTTGACTTCAAACATTCCTTCGACTTCGACACAGGCGTCGAGCGGCAATTCCGCGACGCCAATGGTGGAGCGGGCATGGCGGCCCGCATCGCCCAGAGCCTCGACCATTAGGTCCGAGGCGCCGTTCATGACCGGCGCGAGCGCCGCGAAAGTCGGGACGGCATTGATGAAGCCGCCGAGGCGCACGCATTTGACTACATTGTCGAGATCGCCGACAGCGGCCTTCAGCTGAGCGAGAAGATTGATGGCGCAGAGCCGGGCGGCCTGCTGGCCGACCTCAGACGAGACTTCCGCGCCCACCTTGCCCTTGTGTGCGTCGGCGAGCTTGCCGTCGATGCCGAGGCAGAGCTGGCCGGAGATCACGATAAGGTTGCCGGTGCGCACGAAGGGCACGTAATTCGCCACGGGCGCCGCCGGCGTCGGAAGAGTGATGCCCAATGATTCAAGCTTCTTGTCAACTGCGCTCATGGTGAGCCTTTCTTTGTAACAGTGTGGGGATTAGTGGCTGATGCCACTTAAGGACGCAAGACTGAACATTGCCCTGTCCGCAAGAGGATCCTATCTTCGCCCGGACGGGGGACTTGGAGAACACATGCGCTCGACCATCGTAGCCACCGGCCTTTTCATCGCAACGCTCATTCCCGCGTCGGCGGAAGCGCCAAAGACGCCGATCGTTCTGACGCCCCACAGGGCGATTTACGATCTGTCGCTTCTTCGCTCGACAGGCTCCAAGGGAGTCGACGCGGCGAGGGGGCGCATCGCCATGGATTTCGGCGGCGATGCCTGCGACGGCTACACGATGAAATACCGTCAGGTCACCGTGCTCGACAGCACCGAGTCGGGCTCGCGCACCCTCGATACCCAGACGGCGACATTCGAGGCGGGCAACGGCCTCTCGATGCGCTTCAAGTCGACATCGACCACGCAAGGCCTCGTGCGCGACGGGGTCGATGGGGATGCCCAGCTTCGTCCGGACGGTTCCCTCGACGTGAAATTCAAACAGCCCCGCAACGAGGTTTTCGCGGCCAAAGGCCAGCCGATTTTCCCGACCGAGCATATGAAACGGCTCATCGAGGCCGCCGAGAAGGGTGAAACCACTCTCTCGGTGAAGGTCTATGACGGCTCGGACGACGGCAAGAAGATCTATGACACGCTGGGCCTGATCGGGCGCAAGATCGGGCCGGGCGCCGGCGCCGATCTCGAGGATGCGGCGCGGCAGGATGGCCTCGCCAAGGTGGTCCGCTGGCCCATGACCCTCAGCTACTACGAAGAGGGGAATGCCGACCGGACCCCGGTCTATACGATCTCGTTCGAGCTCTACGAGAACGGCATCACCCGGGCGCTCAAGATCGATTACGGGGATTTCGCCCTCAAAGGGGACCTGAAGAGCCTCAACATCCAGCCGCATACGGCCTGTCAGCGCTGAGGCTTTCTGAGCGTGATGCCCTTCTGAAGGGCGGCCGCGCCGAACTTGTCGCGGATCTTGTCGATGGCTGCCTCCATTTGGGCTTGGCGCACCACCGATTGATCGGCGAGGTCGCCGTGGTCCGCTTCCACCCCATCGCAGAGATCCGCCGCGCCGATTCCGATAAGGCGATAGGCGGTGCCGTCGCAGGCGGCTTTCAGAAGCTGGCGGGCGGGATCGAACAGGCGGGCGGCGAGCTGGGTCGGAGCAAGGCCCGAGCGGGTTCGGGTCAGCAGGCGGAATTCCTTATCCTTGAGCTTCAGGGTCACGCTGCGGCCTGCCAAACCCGCAAGCTTCAGCCTGCGCGACACCTTCTCGGATAACCGCCACAGGATAGGCTCGAGATCATCGAAAGAGCGCAGGTCCGTCTCGAAGGTGGTCTCCGCCGAAACGCTTTTGGTCTCCCGCTCCGGCGTCACCCGCCGTGAATCCTCGCCCCAGGCAAGGCGCGACAGGCGCTGGGCATCCCGACCGAGGGCTTCGAAAAGGGTTTTCAGGGGAATGTCGCGCAGATGCTCGATCCGCGTCACGCCGACCTTGGCGAGTCGCGACTGGGCGGAGGCGCCGATGCCGGGGATCATGCCGACCGGCTTGTCGGACAGGAAGGCGGCCGCCTCCTCGCGCCCGATGATCGAGAAGCCGCGCGGCTTCTGGAAGTCGGAGGCGATCTTCGCCAGGAATTTGTTGTAGGACAGGCCGACCGAGATGCTGATCCCGATCTCCTTCTCCACCTTGTGCGCGAAGCGGGCGAGGGTGAGGGCAGGGCTGCCGTGATGAAGCCGCTCCGTGCCGGTGAGGTCGAGGAAGGCTTCGTCGATGGAGACGGGCTCCACCAGCGGCGTCAGCTCCAGCATCAGCTCTCGGACTTCATGCCCCGCCTTGCGGTATTTCTCGCCATCCGGCTTGATCACCACCGCGTGCGGGCAGAGTTTGAGCGCCTGGAACATGGGCATGGCGGAGCGCACCCCGAAGGTGCGGGCCACATAGCAGGCGGTGGAAACCACCCCGCGCTTTCCGCCGCCGATGATCACCGGCTTGTCCGCGAGATTGGGATCGTCCCGCTTTTCCACCGCCGCGAAGAAGGCATCGCAATCCACATGGGCGATGGACAGAACATCCCGCTCCTTGTGCCTCAGAATGCGCGGAGAGCCGCACGCGCTGCACCGTTCCGCCAGCGGAGAGGCGGCAGGTGTCAGGCAGTCACGGCAGAACGGGGCGTCGCTCATGAAGGAGCCTAGTCAAACTCGGATGGCGAGAGGGTCCAGTGCGCCAGCATGATGTGCTCGGGCTTGGTGTTGAGTTCTTTCGCAAGCGCAATCAGCAACGGCTCATCGGAAGCCACGTAATCCAAAACGGCGGCGAAGAAGCCGGGAGCCGCCACGGCGGAGCGAATATTATCCGGCTGTAGGCCTGATACGGCGAGGAACCGCCCAAGACGCTCCTCATCGCTCGTGATGAACGAGAAGGCGCCGAGTGCGACATTTTCCGCCTCGTCCTTGGTCATTCTTTTTAAGGGAGTGTTCATTCTGTCGGTTTGCATTTCATCAATAGGTTGGAGACTACATATATCATCTGAAGAGGTGGGCCGGTGAAGTGCTTTGGGCCCTGGGATAGCCACAATGAAGAAGACCGTGCTCATCGTTGAGGATAACGAGCTCAACATGAAGCTCTTCAACGACCTGCTTGAGGCTCATGGCTATGCCACGCTGAAAACCAGCCATGGCATCGAGGCCATGGAGCTGGCCCGCGCCCACAAGCCCGACCTGATCCTCATGGACATCCAGCTACCGGAGGTCTCCGG
>NZ_JBFUMH010000027.1:0-44922 GCF_054049475.1 Microvirga sp. P5_D2
CCATTGAACAGGCCTTCGCCAAGATCAAGGCACACTTGCGCAAGGCCGAGGCGCGAACGTTCGACGCGCTCTGGCGCGCCCTCGGCGACATCTGCGATTTGTTTGAGCCGCACGAGTGTTGGAACTTCCTCAGGGCTGCCGGATATGCGTCCGTTTAACCGTCCGATGCTTTAGCATCACACATTACGCCTACTGGCTCAAGCTATAGGCTGTCGTTGCCTTGACCCGTTGCAGCGCGAAGCGCGACGTGACCTTCTTCAAAGGGATCGTTTCGATCAATCGATTATAGAAGCGGTCATAGGCAGGCATGTCGGGCACGACAACGCGCAGCATGTAATCCACATCGCCCGCCATGCGGTAGAATTCCATCACTTCAGGTATGGATGAGACAAATTCCGCGAAACTTTGCAGCCATTGCCCGGAATGGTCGGAGGTCTCGATGGAGACGAAGGCCGTCAGGCCAAGGCCAACCTTTTCAGGATCGAGGATCGCCACGCGCTTCTGAATCGTTCCCGAGGCTTCCAGCTTCTGCACCCGTTTCCAGCACGGTGTCTGCGAGAGGTTGACCCTCTGCGCAAGCGCCGCAATCGGTATCGTTCCGTCCTCTTGAAGCAATGCCAGGATTTTCAGGTCGATAGCGTCCATTTGCTGTTCCAGCGAGAAGGTATCCAATAAGACGACAAGGCGGTCACCCCCCGCGCCATCGCATTCGGTCGATTCAAAATGACATGGCACATTGTTGGCAGGCGGCTCGAAGCATCTACCGACGATTCATGAGGCCATCGTAAGCTTGTTCTTTATAAAGAACAAGTGGCCACGCGATTTATGTCCGCAAGCCGCTTCATCCATCGGAATTCCCCCTTAAGTTGGGCGATTTACGCAAAGAGATTCAGATGTTCACGAATGTAGGCAGGCGGAAGTGTTCTATATAGAGGATTGAATATCGTGCCTGTTGCTGGACCGGAAAGCGCCTGACAGCGCGAAATCAGCCACGTCTTGAACTTTGACGAGGAGAAGCCCTCCGTCAAAGTGGATATCCTGAAGTGACGATGCGGCTCTTTCGAGCCTCCTTGCGTTGCCCGGCATGTGCCTGGCTTGCCTGGAGGGCCAAGCTCACTCCTGGAACGGTCAGGCTTCCCGATCATTGTCTTAATTAAAGTCAATCGTCGCATGCGCGGCGAGCGGGAGAGCGGCCGACATGAATGACGAACCGAAGATCAAGCCCTATCCCGGTCCGGCAGGGGGGTGGGGTTCCGTTCGCTCTGTCGAAAGCATTCTGGCGAAGGAAAAGCGGCTCATTAGCGGCAACGCGCTGCTTCTCAAACAGAACAAGCCTGATGGCTATGCCTGCGTGAGTTGCGCCTGGGCGAAGCCCGCTGAGCCGCATCCTTTCGAGTATTGCGAGAACGGCGCCAAGGCGACCGCGTGGGAGCTCACCACCAAGCGCGTGACGCCGGAATTCTTCGCGGAGCATACTCTCTCGGAATTGCGGACATGGTCCGATCATCAGCTTGAAGAGGCGGGTCGCCTGACGCATCCCATGCGCTGGGACGAGGCTTCCGACACTTATGTTCCGGTCAGTTGGGAAGAGGCATTCCGTGAAATCGGAGATGAGCTAAAAGGCTTCGATCCGCGCGAGGTGGTGCTCTATTGCTCCGGTCGTGCGTCGCTTGAAACCTCCTATATGTGGGCGCTGTTCGCGCGGCTCTATGGCACGAACAATCTGCCGGACTCGTCCAACATGTGCCACGAGAGTACCTCGGTGGCCCTGCCGGAGAGCATCGGCGTGCCTGTCGGCACCGTGGTTCTCGATGATTTCAAGCAGACAGACTGCATTCTGTTCTTCGGACAGAATGTGGGCACGAACAGCCCGCGCATGCTACATCCACTTCAGGAGGCTTCAAAACGCGGTGTTCCCATTATCGCGTTCAATCCCCTGCGCGAACGGGGCCTCGAGCGGTTCACCAATCCGCAGGCGCCGACGGAAATGCTGACCGGCGCGGAAACGCGCATCTCGTCGCAATATTATCAGGTGAAGATCGGCGGCGATATCGCGGCGCTCATGGGCATGGCGAAGATCCTGATCGAAGCCGACGACCGCGCGCGGTCGGAAGGCAGGAAGCCGATCCTCGACCACGCCTTCATTGCCGAACATACGCACGGTTTCGAGGAATTCGCGAAAGCAGCCCGCGATGCATCGTGGCCGGAACTGGAGCGCCGCTCTGGCTTGACCAGGTCAGCCCTGGAAGCAGCCGCTACCACCTATGCCCGGGCGAACGCCGCGATGGCCATCTACGGCATGGGCCTGACCCAACACAAGGCGGGCGTCGAGAACGTGCAGATGCTCATGAACCTGCTTCTCCTGCGCGGCAATATCGGCAGGCCCGGAGCCGGTATCTGCCCCGTGCGCGGCCATTCGAATGTTCAGGGCCAGCGCACGGTCGGCATTTCGGAAAAGCCGGAACTCGTGCCTCTCGACAAGCTTAAGGAGCAATATGGCTTCGAGCCGCCGCGCTGGAAGGGCATGACCACGGTGGAGGTCTGCGAAGGCATCATCAAGGGCGAGGTGAAAGCCTTCGTCGCCCTTGGTGGAAACTTCGTAAGAGCGGCTCCGGAGACGGCGGCTTTGGAGAATTCCTGGGCGAACATTCGCCTGTCCGTGCAAATCTCCACGAAGCTCAATCGCAATCATCTCATCCCCGGCGAGATCTCCTACATCCTACCGTGTCTCGGGCGCATCGAGATTGACGAGCAGGAAACCGGGCCTCAGGCTGTTGCGGTGGAGGATTCCACAGCCTGCATTCATGGCTCGAAAGGCATCGCGAAGCCGGCCAGTCCCGATCTTCTCTCCGAGCCAAAGATCGTCGCGGAGCTCGCGAAAGCGACATTGCCGCCGAACCCGCGCGTACCATGGGACGATTGGGTCGCGGATTATGCGCGCGTTCGAGATGCCATCGAGGAAACCTACCCGAACGATTTTCGTGGCTTCAATGAACGCATGTGGACGCCCGGCGGCTTCCATCGTCCCAATGCGGCGCGCGAGCGCAAGTGGAAGACCAAGACCGGAAAAGCGAACTTCATCGAACCGAAGACTCTCGAAGTCGACCTCGGAGTTGCCGAGACGCATCGCGATGTCCTGAAACTGATGACCGTGCGCTCCAACGATCAGTTCAACACGACGATCTATGGCCTTCATGACCGCTTCAGAGGGGTCAAGGGCACGCGCATGGTGATCTTCATGAACCGCGACGACATCGTCCGTCTCAGCCTGGAGGAGGGGGATATCGTCACGCTCACGACGGCAGTCGATGATGGAGTGATCCGCCGGGTCAGAGGCCTGCGAGTGGTGACCTACAACATTCCCGAGGGCTGTTGTGCCGCTTATTTTCCGGAGTGCAACCCGTTGATCCCCGTGTGGCACCATGCTGACAAGAGCAAGRTGCCGGCGGCGAAGTCGATCCCGATCCGCATCACGCTTTCCGAGGAGCAGCTCCCGGAGGCTGCGGAATGACGATGCATCAGCCGCCCGTCATCCGATTGCCGCGAATGAGCGTGGTCGGGATCACCTCATCCGCAGGCGAGCGCACGGTGCCGGAAGAAACGCCCATCGCACTCACCTATAACGGATCGACCCATGCGGTGATGATGGGAAGCCCTTCCGACCTGGAGGATTTCGCTTATGGTTTCAGCCTGTCGGAAGGTGTCATCTCCGATCCCGGCGATCTGGTTTCCATGCAAATCGTGGAACACGAGGGCGGCTGCGAAATCCGCATGCACCTCTCGGATCGGTGCGCACAAACCTATCAGGTCCGCAGACGCGCGCTTGCCGGCCCTGTCGGCTGCGGCTTGTGCGGGGTGGAATCCCTGGCCGAGGCAACGCGTCCCGCGCAATTAATCACCAGCGACTTCAGCCTGCCTGCGAATTCCATCTCTGCCGCGATGATCGATCTCTCGCTGGCTCAGCGTCTCAACCGGGAGGCGCGCGCCATTCACGCGGCGGCGTTCTGGAAACTGGAGAAAGGCATCGTCGCCATTCGTGAGGATGTCGGCCGCCACAATGCGCTCGACAAGCTCGCGGGCGCACTCGCGGGAGCTTCTGAGCGATGCTCCGATGGGATCGTCCTGCTCACGAGCCGCGTCTCGGTGGAGATGGTCCAGAAGGCAGCTCGGATGGGCGCGCCGATCCTTGTCGCCATATCGGCGCCAACGGCTCTGGCCGTGAGGATCGCAGAGGGGTGCGGTATCACCCTGGTGGCAATCGCGCGTGGCGATTCCTTCGAGGTGTTTACCCATCCAGACCGTCTTTTGATGCAGCAATCACTTTAGCGCGACATTGCCCCCTATCGGGTGGCATGAGAGCACGGCTGGGTTATGCTTGATGCCTTCTTCGCCTGAACCGGAGGCTTCGATGATCATCCGTTCCTCCGTCCATCTCAGCCGGCGGTCCTTGCTGATCAATGCCGGGCTTCTGGGTGCGGCAACCCTGATCCCGGAAACTCTGACGGCGGCCGAGCTTGTCGTGACGCCCGGCCAGACCGAAGGGCCTTTCTACCCCGTCGAGTTTCCGCCCGACATGGACAATGACCTCGTCCTCGTCAGGGGCCAGAGCGCACGGGCGCTGGGACAGCTCATCCATGTCTCTGGCCGTGTGACGGATACGCGCGGACAGGCTAAGCCGGGAAGCGTTGTCGAGATCTGGCAATGCGATGCCAATGGCATCTACCGTCATCCGCGTGCCGGAGGACAGGGGCGCATCGACAATGCCTTCCAGGGCTACGGCCGCACGCAGGTGGATGGAAACGGCCGTTACTCGTTCCGCACCATCCGGCCCGTGCCTTATCCCGGTCGCACGCCGCACATCCATTTTGCCGTGCATTTGCCGGGGCAGGGGCGTCTCATCACGCAGATGTATATCGAGGGCGAGCCTCAGAACGCGCGCGATGGAGTCCTGAACGGCATCCGCGATGCGAGCGCCCGCCGCTCCGTGATCGTTCCGCTCGTTCCGGGGCAATCGTCGGAGCCCGGTGCCCTGACCGGACGCTTCGACATCGTGGTGGCCGCCTAGCGCTATCGCGACCGACATTCACAATCGATACAAAATTTTATTGCACCTATAGCGCTTGAATGACGCCCTCGGATGTGGATTGTGGCGAAGGGCGGGTGCCTGACCCCGATTTCGCCCTATTTGGACGCAAAGTCAGGGGAATTGCACAGATCATAATTTGTAACGAGTAGTTAGGGGAAACGTGGCTCAAAAGGTATGGTCGGGAACCGGGAAATACACTTCGCTGGTCGTCCTTGCAGGACTGTTGTCCGGTGGATTGTGGATTCCGCCTGCCACTGCGTTTGATTTCTTCGGCCTGTTTGGCTCAAGCGAAGACAAGCCGCCGCCGCCCAATGCCACCTCTCTCCCGTACTCCCTCGAATTCACGGTCACGGGCAACGAAAAGAGTGTGGTGCAAACTCTCAAGGACGCCTCGACCCTTCGCAGCCTGACAGACGATCCTCCGCCGGATGCGGAGTCGTTGGTGCGCCGGGCAGAGGCCGATCTGCCGCGTTTGACCGATGCCCTGTGGGGAGCGGGGTACTACAATGCCCGCGTCGCCATCTCGGTGGCGGGCATGCCGCTGTCGCTGCAGCAGCCGGGATCCGCAGCGGCGATCCGCGCCGCTTCCGTATATGCCGCGCGCGCGCTCGTGCCGGTCCAGGTGATCGTCGATCCCGGTCCGCAATTCGTCCTGCGCAACATAACCGTTCTGGATGCGGGAACGGGCCGTCCCTTTGCACCGGGCGAGCTGCCGCCCCGCGTTGTCGGGATCGAGCCCGGCGACCCGGCACGGGGTGCCGACATCATCGCCGCCGAGGCGCGCATTGTCGATCATTTCCGGGCCCAATCGCGCCCCTTCGCGAAGGTGACCCGGCAGGACCCTGTCGTCACACACCCGTCCCAGGTCATGGACATTACCGTGGCCGTCGATGTGGGGCCGCGCGCGGGCATCGGCGACATCATGGTGCGGGGCACGGAAAATGTCGACCCGGCGGTGATACGCTCGTTCATCTATACCGATCCGGGCGACCCATATTCGCCTGCGGCCCTCGCCTCGATGCGCAAATCGATCCTGAACATCGAGGCACTGTCCTCCGTGCGCATCCGCGAGGCGGAGACTCTCGATGCTTATGGCAATCTCCCGCTCTTCGTTGATATCACCGAGCGGCAGCCGCGCGTGATCGGTGCCTCGGTCCAATATTCCACCACCGATGGTCCTGCGGTGCGCGCCTATTGGGCGCATCGCAATCTCTTCGGAGGCGCCGAGCGGCTGCGTCTGGAAGGTAGCGTGTTCTATCTCACCGAGAATGGTGGCGTGCCGGATGACGAAAAGAATAAGGATTTCGACTGGAACGATCTGGGAGGCCGTTTCACCGCGAGCTTCCTCAAGCCCGCTCTCTGGGGAACGCGCAACGACTTCCTCGCGGATGCCCTCGTCGAGCGYGACCGCACGGAGAGCTATACGAGCCGTCGCGTCAACGTCACGACAGGCATCCGTCACCGCTTCAGCGACAAGTTCGCGATCCAGGGCGGCATCGAGTACGAGAAGGGTCAGGCCTCGGATATTCTCGGGCAGGTCGATTACACCCTCGTAGGCCTGCCGCTCTCCGTCACCTACGATTCCACGGACAACCCGCTCGATCCGACGCGCGGCATCAAGGTGCTCGCATCGGTCACGCCTTACCCGGAATTTCTGGGCTCCTCCGTTCCCATCACCGTCGCGAAGGGTACGGCGTCGACCTATTTCTCGCTCGATGAAGAATCCCGCTATGTGCTCGCCGGCCGTCTCGGCCTCGGCTCGATTGTCGGCTCGGATCTCGAGGATATTCCGGCCAACCGGCGCTTTTATGCGGGTGGCGGCGGCTCCGTGCGCGGCTTCGGCTATCGCACTTTGAGCCCTAAATTCCTGGGTGAACCCATCGGCGGACGAAGCTTGCTGGAGGGATCTGTCGAGGCGAGGATCAAGATCACGGATACCATCGGCATCGTGCCTTTCATCGATGCCGGCACGGCTTTTGAATCGAGCTATCCGGACTTTGATGACACCATCCGCGTGTCCGCGGGCTTGGGCCTGCGCTACTACACCTCCATTGGCCCGATCCGCCTCGACGTAGCCAAACCGATCCGCCGCGAGCCGGGGGATGACCGTTCCTTCGCCATCTATATCGGCATCGGACAGGCGTTCTGATGATGAAAACATTGCGCCGCACCTCTATTTTCATCGCCGCCGCCCTGGTTCTGGCGCTCGGCGTTCTCTGGATGGCGTCCGGTTCTCCCAGCCGCGCGCAAAGCGACCAGAGCGCTCTGGCGAGCCTGATCTCGCGCCTGCTGTCAACGCCGTCCACGCAGGTCACCATCGGCGGCATCGATGGCGCGTTGTCGTCGAATGCGATCATCAGGGATGTGCGTATCGCCGACCGCGATGGTGTATGGCTGACGCTCGACCGGGCCCGCCTGGTCTGGACCCGGACCGCACTTCTGCGCGGGCGACTCGAGGTCAACGAACTCGAAATCGATCGTCTGCAAGTTTCGAGAAAACCGGTCTCGACGGAAGAAGAAAAAGCCGCCGTATCGGATGAGCCGCTTTTCCCCGAACTGCCAGTGAAGGTGATCGTCGAGAAATTCCTTCTGAAGGAACTCGCACTGGGCGAGCCAGTGCTCGGCACGCCTGCACGGCTCTCAGCTGAAGGCTCTGCCAATCTCGGCGATCCGGCTGAGGGGCTCAAGCTCAATTTCGCGGCGCAGCGTCTCGATGCCGCGGGACGTTTGGCGATCAATCTGAACTACCTGCCGCAGACGAACCGTCTCTCCCTCGACCTGAATCATCAGGAGCCGGAGGGCGGTATTGCCGCTCACCTGCTCAACCTGCCGGGCCTGCCACCCGTCGATCTGAAAGTGGCCGGCGAAGGCCCGTTGAGCAATTTCGCGGCGCGCCTCGATTTCGCGGCCGGGCCGACCATCGGAGCTGCGGGCACCACGACCGTCAGGCGTGACGGCGCGGCCTATCAGGTTGCCGCCAATCTCGATGCAAGGATCGAAGGGCTTCTGCCCGCACCGGTCTCCCCGGTGTTCTCAGGCGTCACGAAACTCGTCGGCAATGTGACGGTGGGCGATGACGGCGCGCTGCGCTTCCAGCCCGTTCGCATCACGTCGAATGTCGCAAGTTTCGACCTGGAAGGAACGGTCAGCGCGGGCCAGGCGCTCGATCTGACCTTGAAGGCTCGCGCCTTGCCGACCGATGGCACGACGACCCGCGCAGGCGACGCCGAGATCCGCCGTCTCGCATTCGACGGAACCGTGCAGGGCACGCTGACGGCTCCCCGCATCAACGGTTCGCTCGATGCCGCCGGAGTGCGCTTGCCGCAAGGCGCATTGGATGCCCTGACCGCGCGCGTCGCTATGAACCCGGTCAATGATGCGGCTCCGCCGGACCGCTTTTCCTTCGCCGTCGATGCGCGAGCGAGCGGAATTCAGCCCGCGGATAAGGCGCTCGCCCGCGCCATGGGGCCGACCCTGGCGCTGACCGCGAACGGCACCCTCGACCGTGATGGAGTCGCCAGCGTCGACAATGCCCGTCTTGAAACATCTACGGCCCAGGCGGGTTTTACTGGCCGAGTCGGTTCGACGATTCTGGATGGCAATCTTCAGGCGCAAATCCCGGCGCTTGCCCCGTTCTCCGGCATCACGGGCAGAACGCTGCGCGGTTCGGCCTCGCTCACGGCGGCCCTCACCGGCAATCCGCGACGCTCCGACATTGCCGCGACCGTCAATGCGCAATTGCGGGAGCTCTCGACCGGAACACCGGCWTTGGATGGCCTCCTCGGACGCTCGGTCACGGCGAACGGCATCATGCGCCGGGTGCCCGGTGGCTTCGCGTTCGAGAATTTCCGTCTCGAAGGCACGCACCTGAACGCGCGCATCGACGGGCGCGCGACGGAAAGCGCCGCTGCTCTGGGCCTTGACGTCACCATCGACGAACTTCGCCATGTGGACCCGCGCATCACCGCGGGCCGGGCCAACGTGGCGGCGCGCCTGACAGGCTCGCTCGAGAGGCCCGATGTGACGGCCACGGCGACGCTCACCGATCTGCGCGCGCTCAACCGGCCGATCCCGCGCCTTGTGCTGGCGGTGGATGCCAAGGATGTGACAGGCGCGCTCGATGCCAATCTCACCCTCGAAGGCCGGGTTGACGACAAGCCCGCGACGGGCAGCCTTCATCTGGCGAGACCAACGGTTGGCGGATGGCTTCTGGACCGGCTCGATATCGATATCGGCTCCGTCGCCCTGAACGGAAATCTCCGTCTCGGCGCAGATGATCTGGCGCAGGGGCAGATCTCCCTGTCGGCCCGCAATCTCGACGATCTCACGCCCCTGATTCTGACCAAGCTCGATGGCGAGGTCGATGCGGAGATTTCGCTGAGCGCTCAAAATGGCCGACAGGATGTCTCTGTCGTTGCCAATGGCTCGCGCATTTCTGCCGCCGATGTGGCGGTGCGAGATTTTGTGGTGCGCCTCTCTGTGCTCGATCTCTACGCGCGGCCCGTGATCGATGGCAACATCCAGGCCGATGCGCTGACCGCAGGCGGCCAGACCTTCAGGACGGTGCGTCTCACGGCAGAAGGCACGCCCAATGCATCGCGCATCACCGCCTCCGCCGTAGGCCAGGGCTTCGATCTCGATGCTCAGGGAACGGTCGTACCGGGTGATGCTATCCGCATCGATCTCGCCAGCTTCACGGCGCGGCGGGGCGGCAGGCGTCTCGCCCTGGCTCAGCCCGCCAGCATCTTGCTCCAGAACGGCGTCGCCACCATCAGCAATCTGGTGGTCGCGGCAGACCAGGGACGCATCGGCGTCTCCGGCGCCGTCGGCAATCGGTTCGATCTCGCGGTGGACGTGCGTAATCTGCCGCTTCAGGTGGCCGAGATCGCCGTTCCCAATCTCGGCCTCGCAGGCAGCGTGAACGGCAATGCCACGATCCGGGGCGAGGCGAGCAACTTAAGCGGCACCTATGATCTGCGGGTGACGGGTCTCGCAACCCCGCAAACCCGTCAAGCGGGCCTTCCGCCTCTCAACATCGATGCCGAGGGACGGATTGCCGACCAGCGTGCGACGGTGGATGCCAATGTGGCCGCGGGACGTTTCGGCACGTTGCGGATCACAGGCAGCGCTCCGTTCGATGCGACGGGCGAATTGGCCCTGCGCGTTTCAGGGCGAACGGATCTGGCTGTCGCGAACGCGTTCCTCTCGACTGGGGGGCAGCGTGTGACAGGGGCCGCCAATCTCGATCTTTCGATTACCGGCGCAACCGCCGATCCGCAGGTTCAGGGCTCGGTTACGCTCTCGGGCGGCAGCTTCGTCGATTCGCTCCAGGGCATTCAGCTGAGCAACATCAACGGCCGTTTTGCCGCGCGCGGGCAGGTGGTGACCATCGAGAGTCTCAGCGCCAGCACCCGCAACGGCGGCTCCCTTGCCGTCAGAGGACAGGTGACGATCGATCCGGCAGCAGGAATGCCCGCCGATCTGCGCATCACCGGCAACCGCGCCCAGCTCGTTTCGAATGAAACCGTGGATGCAACTGCCGATTTGAATCTCGCTTTGTCCGGCCCGCTCATGAGCAGGCCGCGCGTTGCGGGCAGCGTCAATATCATCACGATGAACGTCTCCGTGCCGGACCGTCTGCCGACGACGCTGCGACCCCTGCCGGGCACGAAGCATGTCCAGCCGCCGCCTGCGGCCGCAGCGCGGCTCGCCTTGGCGCGGCGGCAACAGGCATCGACGTCACGAGGGCCGAAGTTCAACGCCGAGCTCGATCTCACCATCACGGCGCAGAACCGAATCTTCGTGCGCGGTCGCGGGATCAATGCGGAACTCGGTGGCGATTTGCGCCTCCAGGGCACATCGAGCGATCCCATCGCCATCGGCGCTTTCGAGCTGCGGCGCGGCCGCCTCGATCTCATCGGCAAGCGGATCGACTTCGTGCGCGGGCGTCTCGATTTCACGGGAGATTTGACGCCCTCTCTGGACTTCCTGGCGGAAACCCAGGCGGGCGATGTGACTGCACGCATCGGCGTCACCGGGCCTGCATCGAGACCGGATTTTACCTTCAGCTCAAGTCCCGATCTGCCTCAGGACGAGATCCTCTCGCGTGTTCTGTTCCAGCGCCCTTCCGGCGGTCTTTCCGCCGGGCAGGCGCTGCAGCTCGCACAGACCGTGGCGCAGCTCTCCGGCGGCACCGGCTCGGATGCCTTCGAGGCCTTGCGCCGGTCGCTTGGCGTCGATGGGCTCGATATAAATTTGGGCGCGAGCGGCGACCCCACAGTCGGCGTTTCCCGCTACATCAGCGACAATGTGCGCGTCGGCGTGCGCGCAGGAGCGCGGCCCGAGGACAGCGGCGTCACGGTCGATGTGGATCTCACCCGCCGTCTCAAGGCGCAAGGCGCGGTCGATGCTGAGGGAGGAACCTCGGTCGGCCTCGGCTTCGAGATGGAGTATTGAATGAGTGAGAAGTGTCGATGCTGTTTCGACGCTTCTACGCTTTCATGACATCCCGCCTGCTGAGACCCAGGAGATGCCTGACCACAGGCGGCTCGCTACCTCGATGAAAGCGGCGCGCTTCAGCCTGGAGGTCGGCATCCGCCTTTGAGACCCGTTTGTGCTGGCGCAGATGCTCGGCCCAGGATTCGACGAAGAACCATTCGACGATGTGCTCAGGCTCCGCCGCATCCTCGGAGATGCCCCAGGCATAGGCCCCATCGCGCCAGCGCTCCTCGGACAGGCGTTCAAGCGCGGTCAGGAAGGCAGCGCGATCATATTTCGCGATGCGATAGGTAATCGTAATCATCACCGGACCACGATCATGTGCGACGGGTTCGGCCATGGCCGGCTCAGGCCAGTGCATGGATGGCGTCAGGTCTCCCTCGCCACCCGGCAAAGGTGCGCGATAGGCAATGAGTGCGGTGGCGGCGAGAGCAACGCCGGCGACGATCAGTGTCGAATCCGTGCCGATCGCCTGCGCCAGGAAGCCCCAGCCGAGGCTGCCGGCGGCCATGGCGCCGTTGAACGCCGTCAGATAAATCGCGAGGCCGCGTCCTCTGATCCAGTTCGGCAGAATGGCCTGCATGGTGCTGTTGAGCGTGGTCAGCATCGCGATCCAGGCAATGCCGAGTACGAAGGTTGCGACAATCGCCACGACCTCGAAGTTCGTCAACGCCAGAAGCACTGTCATGCCGGCCGTCACCAGCGTCATGGCGAGCACGAGACGGTCTTGTCCCAGCCGTGAGCGGATGCGTGGCAGCAGCACCGCGCCCAGTATCGCGCCTGCACCGACGCTGCCGAGCATCAGGCCGTAGAATCCCGGTCCTCCGCCGATCTCCTGGCGCGCCACGATGGGCAGAAGAGCCCAGACCGCGCTGGCGAAGGCGAAGAACAGCACCGCTCGCCACAGGATGCGATGAAGGTCGCCGCTGGCGCGGGCATAGCGCAGGCCCGCCCGCAGCGCACTGCCGAAATGCTCGCGCAATCCGTCATCGGCATCGGCCGCCCGCCGCCACCAGAGCAGGGCAATGCCGACAACCACATAGGTCAGAACATCGAGGCCATAGACGGCCGCCGCGCCAAAACCTGCGAGAATGAAACCGCCCGTGGCGGGACCGATGGAACGGGCGATGTTGATGCCGAGCGAATTGAGCGCCACCGCGCCCTTAATCTCCGTTCGCGGAACGAGTTCCGGCGTGATCGCCTGCCACGCGGGCGTTGCGAGAGCCGCGCCGATACCGCCGAGGAAGGTAAGGATGATGAGGCTCTCCACGGTGACAGCACCGGAGAAGGAGAGGAGAGCCAGCAGGCTGCTGACGATTCCGAGCCCGATCTGGATCAGGATGAGGAAGCGGCGGCGGTCGAGAATATCGGACAACACGCCTGCCGGAATGGCCAGGAGGAAGACCGGAAGAGTGCCGGCCGCCTGGATCATCGCGACGGCGGCGGGCGAAGCGGAAATCTCCGTGACGAGCCAGGCGGAGGCGACATCGCGCATGAATGTGCCGACATTGCCAAGAACTGTTGCCATCCAGATCACCGCGAACAGGCGATGGCGCAAGGGTGCGAAGGTGCCGGGCGGAGGAGGTGTCGTGCCTTGGGAAATTGTGCTTTGGGCTTCAGTCACTGTGTTCTCCGTCAGAATGCCCAGCACGAGCAGCCGAGAGCGCCCCAGAACGAGCGCGAATCGGATGCCGGCAGGCTCGCGCCCCAGGCGTTGGCATGGGAATGACCATGCACCCCACAACTCATGGCACAGGCGCATGCGGCCGCCGCGAAGGCATATTTGCGTTCGTTATCGGTTTCGGCACGCTTCTGATAACCGCCATAGGTGCGCACCGGCGACCAGTCCGGCATGGGCGGGGGCAGGGATGGCGCGAGATCCTTGAATTCGCGATCACCATGAACCGGCTTGCCGCCGAGGAGCGTGAGAACGGAGGTAATGTCCTGAATCGTATCCTCGGGAATCGAAAAGTAATCGTCGGAGAGCACCGCGAGATCAGCCAGTTGGCCAGCTTTGATCTGCCCTTTCTTGCCCCCTTCATTGGAGAACCAGGTGTTCGCCTCCGTCCACAAGCGCAGTGCGCTCTCGCGGTCGAGGCGATTGGCTGCGGGGTACATCGTCAATCCGCCCAGCGTCTTGCCGGTAACGAGCCAGGACAGGGAAATCCACGGATTGTAAGAGGCCACGCGCGTTGCATCCGTACCCGCGCCGACCGGCACACCCGCTTCGAGCATGCGGCGGATCGGTGGTGTGCGCTCGGCCGCCTTGTCGCCGTAGCGCTCCACGAAATCCTCGCCCTGGAACGCCATGCGATGCTGAACCGCGATGCCGCCTCCGAGTGCGGCGATGCGGTCGATGTTGCGGTCGTCGATGGTCTCGGCGTGATCGAAGAACCAGTGCAGGCCATCGAAGGGAATATCGCGGTTCACCTTCTCGAACACGTCGAGCGCGCGCGTGATCGTTTCGTTATAGGTGGCGTGCATCCGCCAGGGCCAGCGGTTCTCGGCCAAGAGGCGCACCACGGGTTCGAGATCGCCCTCCATGGATGGCGGCATCTCGGGACGCTCGACCTTGAAATCCTCGAAATCGGCAGCGGAATAAACCAGCATCTCGCCCGCGCCGTTATGACGATAGAGATCGTCGCCCTGACCGGGCTTGACCTTCTTCGCCCAGGTGTCGAAATCCTTGAGTTCTTCCTTCGGCTTCTGCGTGAACAGGTTATAGGCGAGGCGAACCGTGAGGTTTCCTTCACGATGCAGTTCCTCGATGATCGCGTAATCATCCGGGTAATTCTGGAAGCCGCCGCCGGCATCGATTACGCCGGTCACGCCGAGCCGGTTCACCTCGCGCATGAAGTGGCGCGATGAATTCTTCTGGTACTCGGGAGGCAGCTTTGGGCCTTTCGCGAGAGTCGCGTAAAGGATCGTGGCATTGGGCTTTGCGATCAGGAGGCCTGTAGGATTGCCGTTCGCATCCCGCTGAATCTCGCCGCCAGGCGGGTTCGTCGTGTCCTTGGTATAACCGACCGCACGAAGGGCGGCCCCATTCAGAAGGGCGCGGTCGTAGAGGTGCAGGATGAAAACGGGCGTGTCGGGTGAGACCGCGTTGATTTCTTCCAGAGTCGGAAGGCGCTTCTCGGCGAATTGATGCTCGGTGAACCCGCCGACCACGCGCACCCATTGTGGGGCAGGAGTTCGGTCCACCTGCTCTCTGAGCATCCGCATGGCGTCAGCGAGGGAGCGGACGCCATCCCAGCGCAGCTCCATATTGTAGTTGAGGCCACCGCGAATGATGTGCATGTGGCTGTCGATCAGCCCCGGAATGACGCGCCGCCCCTTCAAGTCGATCCGCTGCGTGGCCGGCTCGGCAAGCGGCATGATCTCACTATCGTCTCCGACAGAGACGAAATGCCCGTCGCGGATGAGAACCGCCGAGGCTTCCGGCTTTTGACGATCGAGTGTCGTGATCTTGCCGTTGAACAGGATCAGGTCGGTTGACGTGTTCATCATCTGAGCCTCCAAGCCTTTGGGAAGAGCAAACCCGGCTCCGAACGCACCGAGCCCGGCGACAATCGTGCGACGATTGTAAGTCATGACATACCAGCTTCTCGTTCGCGGCCGCTGAGTGCTAAGCCGACGAGATGCGGTAGAGTTCTACCGCATCTGCCTCGTATGATCGTTATTCCGCAGCCACGGCCGAGGAGCTGTGCCCGCCTTCGCTGGCGCCGAACATGGACTTTGCGTAGATGATGCCGAGCCCATAGGAGCCGCCGAACTTCTTCGCGATGCCCGTGGTCATGTCGTAGGTCTCGGTGCGAGCCCAATCGCGCTGCAACTCCAGCAGGTATTGCAGCGAGGTCATCGGGCGGACGCCGGTCTGAATCATGCGCTCTACGGCACGCTCATGCGCTTCGGTCGAGACATCGCCGCATGCATCGGTGATCACATAAACCTCGAAGCCCTGGTCGAGTGCCGATAGCGCAGGGCCGACGATGCAGACCGAGGTCCAGAGGCCTGCAAACACAAGCCGGGTCTTGCCGATCCGGTTGACCTCCTCGATGACGGCCGCATCTTCCCAGGTGTTCATGGATGTGCGGTCGAGAAGTTTCTGACCGGGGAATGCGTCCGTGATCTCGGAGAACATGGGGCCGGAGAAGCTCTTCTCGGCGACGGTCGTCAGAATTGTCGGAACCTTGAAGCCGGCAGCGGCCTCGGAAATCAAGGCTGCATTGTTACGCAGGTTCACTGCATCGATGGACTTCGTCGCGAACGACATCTGCGATTGGAAATCGATGAGGATCAGTGCGTGGTCGGTCGGGTTGACGAGCGTTGAGCCAGGTGTGGGAGATGCTTTGATGGACATGATTGGTCCTGTTCCTTTCGAATGCTCAGGGCATTCCCTGGTTGCGCAGAGAAAACGGATAAAACTTTAAACAGGGTTGAGCGAATTTTGCCGTTGAAGGATGGCGATGCAAATCTTTCATGACAAGACTGAATGACACCTCGTCATAGAGTGTTGTTGTGACGACAATCATTGAGGTCGAGGAGAGTTTTCCTCAGCCATGGATGGCGATGCCCGGCCTTGCCCTTCGAGAAGCTTGCGCTGCGATCCGATTTCCTCCGCGAGAAAGTCGAGGAACACGCGAACACGCGGTGATTGCCGCAAATCCGGATGGGTGAGGAACCACAGGCTGGCGGCAAAATCCGGCTTGATCGCGCCAAGGCGAACGAGGCCGGGCCGCACATCGCCGATGAAGCAGGGGAGGTGACCGATCCCAAGCCCCTGCTCGACCGCTTCCGCCAATCCCAGCACTGTGTTGACGCGATAGCCGATCCGCTCCGGCGGAACATGTTCCTGCACGAACTTCACGGCTTTGAGGGCGGCGAGGTTGTCGCCAAGCGACACCCATTCGCGCTCGAAGAGACTTTCTTCGCTGATGCCGTCAGGCTGCGGGAAATCCTCGGCGCGTCCATAGAGCGCCCAGGCGATGGTTGCGGCGCGACGGCCCACCAGATTCTCGGGTGGATTATCCGTGGCGCGGATCGCTACGTCGGCATCGCGCTTGGATAGGTTCAGCTCCTGATTGGCTAGCACCACATCGAGGCGCACATTGCGGCATTGCTCCCGGAACTTGCTGAAAAGCGGCGTGAGCAGATGCACCAGAAGCGAGTCGTTGGTGGTGACGCGCAGTTCGCCGGCCGGTGCGATCTCGCGCCCCGCCATCTTGCGGGTAAAGGCGGTGATGTCTTCATCAACCCGCTGCGCGAGGGCGACCATCTCCTCGCCGGGCGTGGTGAGGGTATAGCCGCTGCGATGGCGCTCGAAGATTTTGGCGCCGAGCGCCTCCTCGATCTGTCCGAGACGGCGGAAGACGGTGGAATGGTTGATGCCCAAAAGTGCGGCGGCTGCCGGCAGGCTGCGGACATCGGCAATCGCCTTGATCAGGCGAAAATCGTCCCAGGCCAGATTCTTGAACGGTTCGCCCATGGCACCCTCCCAACAACATGCAGGCTGCCGGCGCAGCTTTGGCACCGGCAGCTTGCTAGGCAATCTTCTTAGCTGATCCGAGGGCGCAGGGCAGGCTCGGATGCATTTGGCAGTGTGACGGGCTTCAGGGCGAAAGCACCGTCACCGATCAGGATGTGAGCCAGGGCAGCCGCTGCCAGGAAAGCGGGATATTCCCAGCCGCCGTTGGGCGCATTGAACACCCAGCCGTTCGGAGCATGGACGAGAACCGCGCCGAGCAGGACCGGCAGAAGCACGACCGAGACGATGCGGGCATAGAAACCGGTCAGGATGGCGATGCCGCCGATCAGTTCGGCAAGGATGATCGGCCATGCGAGGAAGCCGGGGAAGCCGATCTGTCCGAGGAAGCCGGCGAAGCCCGGCACCGTGAACACGGCGATCTTCAGATACGCATGGGCGATGAACATGATGCCGAGGGCAGCGCGGATGGTGAAAGCACCATAGGGAGCAAGGCGATTGTCGATCATGGGTCAGGTCCTCCAGGACCGGATGTGGTCCGTTGGCGACAGAATTGATGATTTCTCTCGTGCAATGCAATCGCCTATCATGCAGTCTTGAGATTGCACGGGCGCAATCGAAAGGGCGTGGCGTCCGGCTCGGATCGGCTTATCTCTGATGCAGCCGGGGCGGTGATCGCCCCCCACTTCAGAGGACACGACAATGCGTCAGAACGGCATTCATCACATCACTGCCATCGCAGGTCCCGCCCGCCGCAACCTCGATTTCTACACCCGTATGCTTGGGCTGCGTCTGGTCAAGAAGACCGTCAATTTCGACGATCCCGGCACCTATCACTTCTACTATGGCGACGAGGCCGGACAGCCTGGCACTATCCTGACCTTCTTCCCTTGGGAGCATGCGGCCCCCGGCCGTCTCGGCATCGGGGAAACCCAGGAGACCGTGTTCCGCGTGCCGGAAGGCTCTGTCAGCTACTGGACGCAGCGTCTCATCGAGAACCGCGTGCCGCATGAGTTGCCGCAAAAGCGCTTCGGCGAGACCGTCTTGTCCTTCAAGGATCCGGACGGCATGCGCTTGGCGCTCGTGGGCGTGCCCGGCATCGAGAACGAGCCCGCCTGGACGACAGGCGATGTTCCGGCCGAGCACGCGATCCGCGGCTTCCACAGCGCCAGCCTGCTGCTGGACAAGGCCGCTCCGACCGGCGCGATCCTGACGGACGTGTTCGGCTTCACGGAGATCGCCCGCGAGGGTACGCTCGTTCGCTACAAGGCGGGCGATACGGTGTTCGGCGGCATCATCGATCTGCGTGAGGCCGGCGGCTTCCTGCGTGGCCGCCCCGGAGCGGGAACGGTCCACCACATCGCGTTCCGTGCGGAGAACGATGCGGTGCAGGCGGAGATGGTCAAGCGGCTTGCCGAGAACCACGGCATCCACACCACGGAGCAGAAGGACCGCGACTATTTCCGGGCCGTCTACTTCCGTGAGCCTGGGGGCCTGCTGTTCGAGATCGCAACGGATGCTCCCGGCTTCGCGGTCGATGAGCCCGCGACGTCGCTGGGGCAGGAGCTGAAGCTTCCGCGTTTCCTGGAAGCGAGCCGAGGCGCCATCGAGGACATCCTGCCGAAGGTGGCCTGACGAAATAACGACCCTCGTCGCCCGCACGTGCCGGGTGGCGAGGGCACATCAGATTTGAGCAGGGCGACAAGCCCGATCCGAGGTTCCCATGATTACCAAGAACGAACTCTCGTTCCTCCATCGTTTCATTCCTGCCTCCGAGCCGGGCCGTCCGCCGCTTCTGCTGCTGCACGGCACCGGCGGCAACGAGGACGATCTCCTGCCGCTCGGGCGCATGTTGTCTCCCGGCTCGGCGCTGGTGTCGCCACGGGGCAAGGTGCTGGAAGGCGGCATGCCGCGCTTCTTCCGCCGTCTCGCCGAAGGCGTGTTCGACGAGGAGGATCTGCGCCTGCGTGCAAACGAGCTCGCAGACTTCATCGCAGACATGCGAGAGGTCTACGATCTGCCCGCGCCCATCGCCGTCGGCTTCTCGAACGGCGCGAACATCGCGGCCGCCGTGCTGCAATTGCGGCCGGATGCTCTCGCAGGTGCTGCTTTGTTCAGGGCCATGGTGCCGCTGCAGAACGCGCCCTCCGCCGATCTTCACGGAAAGCCGATATTGATCACGTCCGGCATGTCGGATCCGATCGTGCCGGCGGAGAATGCCCAGCGCCTTGCTGCGCAATTGAAGGCCGATGGTGCAATCGTCCAGCATCACATGCTGCCGACCGGCCATGGGCTCTCGCAGACCGATGTCGCGCTTGCAAAGGCGTGGATCGATAAGCTGTAACGGTATGGGCGGGGAATGCTCCCCGCCCATTTCCATGAACATACGGTCTTCTCATTTGCCCATTATGAGCAATCCGCAGAACCGCGCAGGTAAGGAGGAAATCTCATGAGCTGGAATCCAGCAGACGATCCGAAGCCCGGCGACAAGCTTGCATGCGAGGCCATCGACATGGTGATCGTGCCTCGTGCGCGCGATCTCGGCGGCTTCGAGGTGCGCCGCGCACTCCCTTCCGCCCAGAAGCAAATGGTCGGCCCCTTCATCTTCTTCGATCAGATGGGCCCGTCGGAGTTCCTGCTCGGATCGGGTATCGACGTGCGGCCCCATCCGCATATCGGTCTCTCGACCGTGACTTACCTGTTCGACGGCGAGATCATGCACCGCGACTCTCTTGGAACGGAGCTGCCCATCCGTCCCGGCGAACTCAACTGGATGACGGCCGGGAGCGGCATCGTGCATTCCGAGCGCACGCCGCAGGATCTGCGCAGCACGGCCTCGAAGCTCTTCGGCATCCAGAGCTGGGTGGCGCTCTCCGCACAGGATGAGGAAACGACGCCCGGTTTCGTGCATTACGATGCGGGCAATATGCCGGTGCTCGACGGCGATGGAAAGACCGTGCGCGTGATCGCAGGCTCCATCCTCGGCGCGAGCTCTCCCGTGAAGACCTCAAGCCCCATGTTCTATGCCGACGTGGTTCTCCAGGCGGGGTCCTCTCTGCCGCTCGATCCCGATTACGATGAGCGGGCGATCTATACCGTGTCGGGCGAAATCGAAATTGCGGGCGATGTCTTCGGTCCTGCCCAGCTTTTAGTGTTTCGTCCCGGTGACCGCATCACGATCAAGGCGCGCAGCAACGCCCGGTTCATGATGCTCGGCGGCGAACCGATGGACGGTCCGCGCTACATCTGGTGGAACTTCGTCTCCTCGCGCAAGGACCGCATCGAGCAGGCTAAGGCCGACTGGAAGGCTGCCCGCTTCGATACGGTGCCGGGCGATGAGGAAGAGTTCATTCCGCTGCCCGAACCGCCGCCACCGCCGGTCGACTATCCCTGATTAATGAGGCGCATCGGCCTGGATGGCCTCAACGCGGATCTCTTCCGTGAGATGGGCCTTCAGTTCCGAGAACTCGGGCGTGGTCTTCATCCTGTAATGCCGGGGATGCGGCAGGCCGACAGGGATGTCGGCCTTGATCCGGCCGGGACGCGCGGTCATGACGATCACGCGCGAGGCCAGGAAGATCGCTTCCTCGATATCGTGGGTGACGAAGAGAACCGTCTTGCGCTCACGTTCCCATATGCCGAGCAGCAATTCCTGCATCAACCCGCGGGTCTGGTTGTCGAGCGCGCCGAAGGGCTCGTCGAGAAGCAGGATGTCTGGATCGTTGGCGAGCGCGCGGGCGATGGCCGTGCGCTGTTGCATGCCGCCCGAAAGCTGCTTGGGATAATGGTTCTCGAAACCGCGCAGGCCCACCTTCTCGGTATAAGAGGCAACAATGTCCTGCCGCTGCGATTTCGGTATGCCTTTTTCGCGCAGGCCGTAGGCGATGTTCTCGGCAATCGTGAGCCAGGGAAACAGGGTGTAGGATTGGAACACCATGCCCCGGTCGGCACCCGGTCCCTTGATCTCGCGGCCGTTGAGAAGCACTCGTCCGGCGCTGGGGCGGTCGAGCCCTGCCACGATGCGCAGGAGAGTAGACTTTCCGCAGCCGGACGGGCCGAGGATAGTGATGAAGTCGTTCGGCGCGACTTGCAGGCTCGTAGGTTCAAGCGCCCGCACTGGCTCGCCGCCACGCACGGCCGGAAACACGCGCGAAACCTGTTCGATCTGGAGGATCGTGCTGCTCATGCGAGCCTCCAGGCAAAGAGCGAACGGTTGAGCGCCTTGAACAGGAAGTCGGAGATGAGGCCGATGATTCCGATCACGAGGATGCCGAAGATCATCTGGCCTGTCGCGAGAAGCGCCTGACTGTCGATGATCATATGGCCGATGCCGGAGGACGAGCCGATGAGTTCCGCTACGATCACATAGGTCCAGGCCCAGCCGAGCACGAGGCGCAGGATTTCCGCGATTTCAGGCGCATTCGCTGGGATAAGCACGCGCCGCACCACACCCTGGTCGCTGGAGCCGAGCGTATAGGCGGCTTCCACCAGATCGCGCCGCGTGTTGCCGACGGCAACCGCCACCATCAGGATGATCTGGAAGACCGAGCCGATGAAGATGACGAGCAGCTTCTGCATCTCGCCGATGCCCGCCCAGAGAATGAGGAGCGGCACGAAGGCGGAAGCGGGCAGGTAGCGTGCGAAGGACACGAAAGGTTCGAGGAACGCCTCGAAGGATTTGTAGGCCCCCATCATGATGCCGATGGGAACGGCGATGATCGTGGCGAGAATGAAACCGCCGACGACGCGCCAGACCGTGATGCCGATATCACCCATGAAGTCGAAGCGCGTCAGCAGCAGCCAGCCGTCCTGAAGCATGGTGATCGGATCGGCGAGGAACGTGCGCGAAACGAAGCCGCCGAGGGTCGCGAAGGCCCAGGCTGCGAAGAACAGAACGAAGAAGGCAATGCCGAGCGTGATGCGCTTGCCTTGGCTGACGGGTTCGAGAGGACGAGGCATTGAGTGATCTGCTTGGCGAGCCGAGACTGTAATCCCGGAGCGCATGGTGAAAAGGAAACGGACCATGACCCGATGCAGGTCACGGTCCGCTTGTGGAATGCGTTACTGAATGAAGGTCGTATCCGCCAGAGCTTCCATATCCGGCTTCTGCTTGATGATGCCGGTCTCCAGAAGCAGGTCGGCGGCTTCCGCCGAGAAGGTCTTGAAGTCGCCTGCGAAGAACTTCTTGTTCGCCTCGCGGTCCTGCCAGCGCAGATATTGCGCCGACTTACCGAAGGCTTCGCCGGTCTGCTTTACGTCCGCGCCCATGATCTCATAGGATTTCGCTTGATCTTTCGCGATCATGTCGAGTGCCTCGAAATAGCTGTCCGCCAGCGCCTTCGCGGCCTTCGGATTGTCGATCAGGAATTTCGGCGTGCATCCGAACGTGTCCATCACGGCGGGATAGTCGAGCGTGGTGGCGATGATCTTACCGGATTGCGGCGCTGCGCGAACGGAGGAGAGATAGGGCTCGTAGGTCATGGCCACGTCGTTCTGACCGGCGATGAAGGCTTGCGCTGCAGGGCCGGGCTCCATGTTGACCACGGTGACATCCTTCACCGAGAGACCGTTTTTCTTGAGTATCCAGGCGAGCATGAAATAGGGTGACGTGCCGGGCGCGGAGGCAGCAACTGTTTTGCCCTTGATGTCCTTGATGGAGGCGACATCGGGGCGCACGACCATGCCGTCCGCGCCGTAGCTCTTGTCGAGCTGGAAGATCTGTTTGGTGGGCACGCCATTGGCATTCCACGCGACCCACGTTTCGACCGTGGTGGCGGCGCACTGAATGTCGCCGGACTGGATCGCAAGGTGGCGGCTGGCCTGGGGAACCTTCTTGATCGTCACGTCGAGGCCGTTCTTCTTGAAGATGCCGGCTTCTTTCGCGAGCGTCAGCGGGGCGAAGCCCGTCCAGCCCGAAATGCCGACCGTTACCTTCGTCTCCTGCGCCGAGGCGGAGCCGACCGCCAGCGCCAAAACGGCCAAACTACCCAATACAGCCTTCATTGCAGCCTCCGTTGCTTCTGTTCCCTGGCTCGTTCCGCCGATCCGCCTCCGGAGCCTTTAGGCTCGCTCCCGGCGATCAGCCTCCCTCGAGCGGGCGAATGGCACCATGACGCAACGGCAATGTCAAATGTCTATACATTTGCGACTGCCATAGTTTTGAGCATGGCGCGTCAAAAATTACGCTCTGTGGTCGAAGGGCCGAATTCACTCCGGCAGGGTGTAGACCTGCTGGGGCTTGTCCACGTCTCGCAGGGGGTGCCATCCCAGATCGACCAAGGGCTGGTCGACCGCTCGGGCAAGAGCTTGGGAGACTAGAACCTTCCGATCTAATGTCTTTGCCAGATCGAGAAGCCGGCTGGCCCGGTTGACGGCCGGGCCGATGACCGTGAAATCCAGGCGGTGCGAGGCTCCCACATTGCCATAGGCGACTTCGCCCACATGGAGGGCAAGGCCATGGGTGAGCGCGGGCAGGCCTTCCGACCGGCGCTTGAGGTTTTCCTCATCGGTCCTGAGGCAAAATTCCTGTGCGGCTGCCAGCGCCTTCCTGCAGGCCGCCGCGCGGTCGCGGCCGTCCGAGGTGGGGAAGATTGCGAGCACCGCATCCCCGATGAACTTGAGAATTTCGCCCCCATGCGTTTCGACAACCTCGCCGATGATTCCGAACCAGGTATTCAGATGCGCGAGCACTTCAGGAATGGGTGAGCGTTCCGAAAGTTGGGTGAAGCCGCGCAGATCCGTGAACAGGATCGCGGCCTCGATGAACTCCACTGCGCCACGGTCCACCCGGCCTTCGATGATGCGCTGTCCCGTTCGCGGGCCGACATAGGTGTCGAGCAGATCGACCGCGATGCGTTGCAGGACATGCCGCTCCACATAGGGCCCGAGTAGCTTCGCCGCGAGTTCCAGCCGCTCCAGGGACACATCGTCGAAGCCATGCGGATACTGCGTGGCGAAAGAGAGCGCGGCGGTTCTACTGCGGTCGAGAAAGGGCAGGGGGAAGATGACATAGTCCGTCGCCCCATCCTGCCGCAATTCATCGAGAAGAGGCATGTCCGGGCAGGGCGCATCGAGACGGCGGCGGAAGGGCTTGCCGCTTTCATCCACCACGCGGGTGGGGCTGTTCAGATATGACGGAGAGGTCGATGCCGTGGCCCTGTCCGATTCCCGGACCGACAGGCTCTCGTCCATCCAGACATGCTGCCAACCGCTGATTTCGGGATGCAGGACCTCCAGGCCGAGCGATGCGCGCCAGACAGGCGCAATGAACCGGATGACGTCTCGGCAGAAGGCGGCGAATAGGACCTCCACGCTGTCATGCGGCGCCTTGTCGGCCAGCCATTGCGGGATGTCGTGTGGTGCTTCCATCGGTCGAACCTTCGCTGATCGCGAGTGTGCCTCATTCATCGGCCTGATGGAACCTCCGGGGCGTTGGTGGCTTTGCCGTTCGTGCAATCCCGCCCGAACCATGCTCTGCGAGAAGCCATGGAACTGCCCGCCGCCAACACAGTCGTGTTCCGCCGCATGACGGCTTTCGAGAAGGGAGACCGAGGGTGTTGAGGTCGGAGCAGGCTGCAATGGATGGAGAATTGTCCGCCTTTCCCATGCTCGATCCTCATGCCTGCGCAAGCGGCGAACAGGCAGTTGCGATTGCGGCAACACCGCTTCAGGTTCTTCGCTTCCTGGTAGAGGCGACCGAGCGCGGCCAGTGTATTGCCCTGGTTACCATCACGCATCTGACCGGCTCGTCGTCCCGGCCTGTGGGCACGCTCATGGGCGTGGCGGAGGATGGTGGGTTTGCCGGTTCCCTCTCAGGCGGTTGCATTGAGGCTGCCGTCGTAGCCGAGGCTCAGGAGGCGATGCGCGAGGGAAAGCCCCGTCAGGTCCGCTATGGAGCAGGCTCTCCCTATCTCGACATTCGCCTGCCATGCGGCGGTGGGGCGGACCTGCTGTTCCAGCCCGATCCTGACCTCGCCGTCATCCGGCGGGCTTGCGCCGTTCTCGAACAGCGCAGGCCGCTGTCTCTGATCCAGCATGCCTCTGGAGGTCTGCGAGTTGTGCCGGATGCGACCCGCGCGGCGCCAAGCTGGCAGGGCGACACCTTCGTGTCCTGGTACGCGCCAGCGCTGAAAATCGTCGTCATCGGGCATGGGGCGGAGAGTCTGGCGCTGGTGCAGCTGGGCCTTAGCTTTGGCGCAGAGGTGCAACTGCTATCACCGGATGAAAGGGTGGGAGCTCTTGCCGCAGATTTAGGCGCTCGGGTCGAGCTGCTCACTATGCCCGGCCCTACGCAAGCGCTCGCGACTGATCCTTGGAGCGCTGTCGTCTTCCTATTCCATGACCATGCCTGGGAGCCCGCCCTGATAGCTCAAGCCTTGGGTCAGCGGGCCTTCTTCATCGGTGCGATGGGAAGCCGGAGAACACATGCACAGAGGCTCGAAAAGCTGCGCGAGCGCGGGGTGACGGAAGAATGTCTGTCCCGCATCGTCGCCCCACTCGGGCTGATCCCCTCGGCGCGAGACCCTCTGACACTGGGGCTGTCCGCCTTGGCGCAGGTTGTCGAAAGCTACCGGCAGGAGACGGCGATGACATCCGAGACCCGAAAGGAAATTCAAATCCCGCCGGACAACTTTTCGAGTTCCTCGGTCGTATCGACATCCTGAAAAATAGCCGGGTCATCGACCGGGTATTCGACCACATCTGAGCGGTCACGAAGGATCACTCCAGCGCCTTTATCTCCGGTAAGGCCGGTAATCTCTTCTTCCAGTGCGCGAGAGAGAATGACGGGATTGCCGCGCCGTCCATCGAGAGTTGGGATCAGCGCCGTCGGCTTACCTATCTCGCGCCATGCATTTACGAGTGTATCGATCAGGTTCGGTCCGATGAGCGGCATATCGCCGAGCATGATAACGGCGGCCTCCGCATGGTCCGGCAGCGCGGAAAAGCCGGCTTTCAGAGATGTCGACAGACCCTCCGCATGGAACGGGTTTGAAACAAAGCGGAGAGGCAGATCATCGAGGGCGGATTCAACTTCTTCCGATCGGTAGCCGGTTATTACGATCACTGGCTCAGCCGTCGAGATGATGGCTGCCTGCGCCACATGGCGCACTAACGGCTTGCCGTCCAACAAAGTCAAAAGCTTTGGCCCGGCATCGAACCGGGTTCCACGCCCCGCCGCGAGGATGATGGCAGTAACTTCGTTCATAGATGAGGCGGCTTGAGCAGGTGGCAATGCATGGAGCCATCGTGGCTGTGACTTGCCCGCGGGTCAACTCAGATTAAGGCCATTGCGCCCTTCGGAACGGGGATCGGCTTGGCTGCGTTGTCAAGCGTCGTAGTTACCCGAAACAAGCGCCCGAACGAGGCTGAACGCTGGCCGGCATGCGCCTTCGGGCCTCATTGCCGCCTGCAATTCCTCCGAGGGTTCTCACGCGTTGGAGAACTCCCTTGAGTGCAAGTGCCACCTCAACCTCGCCCGATGCGGTTGCCGTCACGCTGACCTTGAACGGTGAGACGCGACGCCTCGATATTCAGCCTTGGACGACATTGCTCGATCTGCTGCGCCTCGACCTTGGCCTCACCGGCACGAAGAAGGGTTGTGACCACGGCCAATGCGGCGCCTGCACCGTTCTGATCGACGGCAAGCGTGTCAATTCCTGCCTCCAGCTTGCCGTGATGCAGGATGGGCACGAGATTACAACCATTGAGGGGCTGTGCCAGAACGGACACCTGCATCCCATGCAAGTGAGCTTTGTGGAGCACGATGCCTTTCAATGCGGTTACTGCACTCCCGGCCAGATCATGTCCGCCATCGCCTTGATTCATGAGGGCACGGCGCACACGAGGGAGGAAATACGGGAATATATGAGCGGCAACATCTGCCGCTGCGGCGCCTATCCCAACATCGTCGATGCCATCGAGGATGTGCTCGCGCAGGGTGGCGCAGGCACGCGGGAGGCAGCGGAATGAACAGATTCTCCTATGTTCGCGCCGAGAAAATCGATGATGCCGTGAAGGCGCTTGCGGCCGATCCTAAAGGCAAGCTCATCGCCGGTGGAACGAACCTCATCGACCTGATGAAGTACAATGTCGAGCGGCCGACATGCCTCATCGACGTCACCAGGATCGCCAACCTTTCGACGATCGAGGAAACAGATGCGGGCGGCCTGCGGATCGGCGCGCTCGTTCCGAATGCGGATGTGGCTACCGACTCTCGTATCACAAGCCGCTACCCCCTTCTTGCAAGTGCGCTTCTGGCTGGTGCTACGCCGCAATTGCGCAATGCCGCGTCAACCGGCGGCAATCTCAATCAGCGCACGCGCTGCTATTATTTCTACGATTCCGGAACACCCTGCAATAAGCGTGAGCCGGGAACTGGCTGCCCCGCCATCGAAGGCGTCAATCGCATCCACGCTATTCTGGGCCAAAGCGAGCATTGCATCGCGACACATCCCTCCGACATGTGCGTGGCGCTTGCGGCACTCGAAGCCGTCGTTCATGTGACCGGTCCCGATGGACCCCGCACGATCCCGATGGCGGAGTATCACCGCCTGCCGGGGGACAGGCCTGAGATCGATACAACGCTTGCTCATGATGAAATCGTCACTGCGGTCGAACTGCCTGCGAAGAGCGCGGCATTCGCCACCAACTACACCTATCTCAAGCTGCGCGACCGTCTCTCCTATGCCTTCGCGCTCGTGTCGGTGGCTGTAGGTCTGGAGATCGACGGCGGAGTCATCCGCAAAGCTCACATCGCACTCGGCGGCGTTGCCCACAAACCGTGGCGCAGGCCCGATGCAGAGGATCTGATTGTCGGGAAATCCGCCGGGCGGGATGCGTTCGCGGCTGTGGCCGAGCGGTTGCTGGAAGGCGCGCGAGGCTACGAGCACAACGCCTTCAAGATCGAGCTCGCCCGCAGGGGGATCATCCGTGCGTTGACGCAGGCCGCTGCGGGCAATCCTCAATCTCAAGTCGACAAGCGCATTCGATAGGGGCTGTCATGCTGAAGAACGATCCCAATGTCGGCTCTCCCCGCAACCGCGTCGATGGCCGTGCCAAGGTAACGGGTAGCGCCCAATACTCAGCAGAATTCGATGCTCCCGATCTGGCTCAGGGTTATGTTGTGTCGAGTTCGGTCGCCCGCGGCCGCATTGCCAAAATTGATACACAGGCTGCAGAGGCCGTCCCTGGCGTCATCAAGGTTTTCACGCACGAAAACAGGCCGAATACCGCTTGGTTCAGTCACAGTTACAGCGATGAGGTTGCACCGCCCGGCAAGGCGTTCCGCCCGCTTTACAACAATGAGATCATCTATAGTGGCCAGCCCATTGCGCTTGTCGTGGCCGACGATTTCGAGGTGGCCCGCTACGCCGCATCGCTGATCGATGTCGCGTATGATGTCGAACCGCATGAGACGGATCTGCGTCTGGTCCGCACGAAAGCCTATGTGCCTCCGAAGAAGCGTTCGGGCATTACGCCCCCGCCGAAACCGCGCGGCGATGCCATGAAAGCCTATAGCAAAGCACCGGCCCGAATCTGGGGCGAGTATGCTATCGCAACCGAGCACCACAACCCGATGGAGCCGCATGTATCCACGGTGGTGTGGGAGGGTGAGGGCAAGCTCACCATCCATGACAAGATCCAGGGCGTGCTGAATTCGCAGGGCTATGTCGCCAGCGTGTTCGGGCTCTCCAAGGATGACGTCCATGTGGTGTCGCCCTTCGTCGGCGGCGGCTTCGGCTCTGGTCTTCGTCCGCAATATCAGCTGTTTCTGGCCGTCATGGCCTCGCTCGATCTCGAGCGATCCGTGCGGGTCGAGCTGACGCGCGATCAGATGTTCACCTTCGTGTATCGGCCCGAGACGATCAACACCGTCGGGCTCGGTGCGAACCCGGACGGTCACCTCGTGGCCATGAAGCACGATGCGGTGGCTGTGACCTCCCGCTTCGAGGATTACCAGGAGGTTGTCGTCAATTGGTCAGGGCTTCTCTATCACGCGGATAATATGGAGCTGACCTACAAGATCGCTCAGGTCGATACCTATACGCCGGGCGATATGCGTGCACCGGGCGCGCCGCTTGGCACCTTCGCCATCGAGAGCGCGATGGACGAGCTTTCCTACGTGCTGGAAATGGATCCGGTCGACCTGCGCCTAAAGAACTATACCGAGAAGGACGAGAACGAAAACAAGTCCTACACCTCGAAGGAGCTGCGGGCCTGCTATCAGCTCGGAGCCGAGCGTTTCGGGTGGTCGAAACGCAATCCGAAGCCGCGCTCCATGCGCGAGGGCCATGAGCTCATCGGCTGGGGCATGGCGAGCGGCGTCTGGGAAGCGCAGATGACCAAGACGAGCGCTCGCGCAATCCTGACAATCGAGGGCAAGCTCGAAGTGGCGACCGCAACGGCCGATATCGGAACCGGCACCTACACCATCCTGACCCAGATCGGCGCGGATGCGTTGGGTGTGCCGATGGAGGATGTCACGGCGCGGATCGCCGATACGACGCTTCCGAAATCTCCGGTCCAGGGCGGCTCTTGGACCGCAGCGTCTGCGGGGTCGGCGGTTGATGCAGCCTGCAAGCTGGTTTGTGCAGAACTCTTCAAGCATGCCCAAAAGATGGATGGCTCGCCGCTGAAGGATGCCAAGATCGAACATGTGACCTTCGCCAATCACCGTATCCAGCTGACCAACGATCCGTCTCGGTTCGTGACCTTCGAGGATGCCATGCGGGCGGGTGGAGTCGATCGGATCCAGATGGAGGAAACCGCCAGCCCCAGCAAAACCAACATGGCGCGCTACTCCGCCTACACTCACTCCGCCGTCTTCGCGGAAGTGAGAGTGGATGAGGAGCTTGGCGTGATCCGCGTGACGCGCGTCGTGAATGCGGTGGCGGCGGGACGGATCATCAATCCTAAGACCGCGCGAAGCCAGATCGTCGGCGGTGTGGTGTGGGGGATCGGCATGGCTCTCCATGAAGAGACCTTCACCGATCACAATCTCGGCCGCTACATGAACCACAATTTCGGCGAATATCATGTGCCGGTGAATGCCGACATCCACGACATCGATGTGATCTTCGTGGAGGAGCATGACGACAAGGCGAGCCCTATCGGCGTCAAGGGACTTGGCGAGATCGGCATCGTCGGCACGGCAGCCGCCATCGCAAATGCGGTCTTTCACGCGACCGGAAAACGGATTCGCGATCTGCCGATCACTATCGACAAGATTTTGATGGAGGATGGCTGAAAGCGCAGTGCCACGGCAGGGCATAATGTCCTTCGTGGCTCGCTAACCGCCTCTCGCCATAGCTCTCATCCTGAGGAGGTCGCTTCAGCGACCGTCTCGAAGGAGCGTCCAGTGAACTCTGGAGCCTCCTTCGAGACGCCGCTCACGCGGCTCCTCAGGATGAGGATAGAGATTGAGGTGCTCGAAGCCGTCACTTCCCCCAGCGCAACACCATCGGGTCGAGGCGGCGGGCAATCTCAATGAGGCCCTTCCTCGTCTCCGGGTGCATAGGCTGAAGCGGATGCCGCACCGCTTCCGAGTGGATTACGCCGCCTTCCTTCATCAGCGCCTTCGCAGCCGAGAGGCCGCACTGCCGGTTCTCGTAATTGATCAACGGAAGCCAGCGTTCATAGGCAGCGGCGGCTTCTTCGCGTTCGCCTGCGAAATAGGGATCGATGATCTGGCGGATACCATCCGGATATGCGCCGCCGGTCATGGCGCCTGTGGCGCCTGCATCGAGATCAGCCATGAGGGTGATGGCCTCCTCGCCGTCCCATGGCCCTTCGATGCTGTCGCCGCCCAATGCAATCAGATCGCGCAGCTTGTTGGCGGTGCCGGCTACTTCGATCTTGAAATAGGAGACATTGGCGATTTCCTTCGCCATGCGCGCCAGGAATGTCGGCGAGAGCGAGGTGCCCGCCATGGGCGCATCCTGGATCATGATCGGGATGCTGATGGAGTCAGAAACCCTGCGGAAGAATTCGTAGATGCCGGATTCCGAGACGCGCAAGGTTGCGCCGAAGAAGGGCGGCATGATCATGACCATGGCCGCTCCGGCTTCCTGAGCACGCTTTGAGCGGTCGGTACAGATATCGGTCGAGAAATGGCTGGTCGTGACGATGACGGGGATGCGGCCGGCCACATGGTCGAGCACCGCATGCATCACCGCGTCGCGCTCGACATCCGTCAGCAGGAATTGCTCGGAGAAGTTCGCGAGGATGCAGATTCCGTCGGACCCGGCGTCGATCATGAAGTCGATGGCGTGCTTCTGGCCTTCGAGATCGAGCTCTCCATTGTCACCGAAGATAGTCGGAGCCACCGGATACACGCCGCGATAAGGGCGGACTGAAGACCTGACGAGCGAAGACATGTTCTCTCCCTGAATATTGTCGTTTGAATGTTGGCGTTAATGGTTGTCGCGGGCGACCGGCGCACCGGATTTCCCGACGAGGAAGTCCAGATCCGCGCCCTTGTCGGCCTGCATCACGTGATCGAGATACATTTTTAGATAGCCACGTGTGGCATGCGGTTCCGGTGGCGTCCAAGCCGCACGACGACGCTCCATTTCCTCGGCTTCCACGTGAAGGTGCAGGCTGCGGGCCTCCACATCCAGGGTGATGAGGTCTCCATTCTGGACGAAGGCCAGCGGACCGCCGGCAGTGGCCTCGGGGGCGACGTGCAGAACAACGGTGCCATAAGCCGTGCCGGACATGCGCGCGTCGGAAATGCGGATCATATCGCGGATACCCTTCTTCAGCAGCTTCTGCGGTAGCGGCATGTTGCCGACTTCCGCCATGCCCGGATAGCCCTTCGGGCCGCAATTCTTGAGCACCATGATGCAGGTCTCGTCGATATCGAGACTGTCGTCATCGACACGATGGTGAAGTTCTTCGATGCTCTCGAACACCACTGCGCGGCCCGTATGGTTCATCAGCTCCGGCGAAGCGGCGGAGGGCTTGATGACGGCGCCGTTCGGCGCGAGGTTGCCGCGCAGGATCGCGATGCCGGCTTCCGGCTTGAACGGTTCCTCGAAGGTGGTGATCACCTCCCGGTTCCAGCACGGCGCGTCTTTCACGTTATCCCAGATCGGCTTGCCGTTGGCAGTCATCGCGTCCTTATGGAGGAGGCCCCTCTCGCCCAGGGTGCGCAGCACCACGGGCAGGCCGCCGGCATAATAGAAGTCTTCCATCAGGAAGCGGCCGGAGGGCATGAGGTCCACGAGACAGTGGATGTCACGGCCGAGATTGTCGAAGTCGTCGAGTGTGAGCTCGATGCCCATGCGCCCGGCGATGGCGAGGAGGTGCACGACCGCGTTCGTCGATCCGCCAATGGCGGCCAGCGTACGAATGGCGTTCTCGAAAGCTTCGCGGGTCATAATCTTCGAGAGAACAAGATCCTCGTTTACCATCTCGACGATGCGGCGGCCTGCCATACGGGCGAGATGGTTGCGGCGCGCATCGGCGGCGGGGATGGCGGCGTTCTCGGGCAGGCCGACGCCGAGGGCTTCCACCATCGACGCCATGGTCGAGCCGGTGCCCATGGTCATGCAATGGCCGGCGGAGCGGTTCATGCCGCCTTCGGCTTCATGGAATTCCTGCAGCGTGACTTCGCCGGCGCGCAACTGCTCGCTCATGGAAATGATGTTGGTGCCGGAGCCGATATATTTGCCCCGGTACACGCCCCGAAGCTGCGGTCCGCCGGACACGCCGATGGTGGGAAGATCGGCGGAGGCCGCGCCCATCAACAGGGCAGGGGTGGTCTTGTCGCAGCCCATTAGTAGCACGATACCATCGAGCGGATGGGCGCGGATCGCTTCCTCCACATCCATGGCCGCGAGATTGCGAAACAGCATGGCCGTGGGGCGCATGGTTACTTCGCCGAGGGAGGAGACGGGGAACTCGAGCGGATAGCCGCCAGCATCGAGCACGCCGTATTTCACATGCTCCGCGATGGTGCGGAAATGGGCGTTGCAGGGCGTCAGCTCGGACCATGTGTTGCAGATGCCGATGACCGGCCGGCCCTCGAACTGGTCCTGCGGGGTGCCACTGTTCTTTAGGAAGGAGCGGTAATAGAATCCCATCTTGTCCTGGCGGCCGAACCAAGCCTGGCTGCGCAGCTGGCGCTTCTTGTCTTCGCTCATTCCCGTTTCCCTGACCCTTTTCGGTCGAACCTTCGCCTTTTGGCGGAGACAGCAAGTTCGAACCGCCAGTTGCATTGCCCTGGTCTTCAGTGCATATTATATTATAAATAAGAGGGCTGGTAAGGCCTCAAAAGTCAACATGCAATGAAATTATCGGGAGAAAACGCATGAAGGCTCGTCATCTGCTGACGACGATCGGTATGGCTGCTCTGATGATGGCATCGGGCGCTGCCTATGCACAAAACAAAATGACGGTGGGTTTCTCGCAGGTCGGTTCCGAATCCGGCTGGCGTGCTGCCGAGACGAAGGTTTCGAAGATCGAGGCCGACAAGCGCGGCATCGACCTGAAGATCTCCGATGCTCAGCAGAAACAGGAAAATCAGATCCGTGCCGTGCGCTCCTTCATCGCGCAGGGCGTGGATGCGATTCTCCTGGCTCCGGTCGTCGCGACCGGCTGGGATGCCGTGCTGAAGGAAGCGAAGGAAGCGAAGATCCCCGTGGTTCTTCTCGACCGTTCCATCGAAACGAAGGACGACTCGCTTTACCTGACCGCAGTCACCTCCGACACGGTCTATGAAGGCAAGGTCGCCGGCGAATGGCTCGCCAAGGAAACCGGCGGCAAGTGCAATGTGGTCGAGCTGCAGGGCACCGTGGGTTCCAGCCCGGCGATCAACCGCAAGAAGGGCTTCGATCAGGTCGTTGCCGCCAATCCCGGCATGAAGATCGTCCGTACCCAGTCCGGCGACTTTACCCGCACCAAGGGTAAGGAAGTCATGGAAAGCTTCATCAAGGCCGAAGGCGGCGGCAAGAACATCTGCGCGGTCTACGCCCACAACGACGACATGGCCATCGGCGCGATCCAGGCCATCAAGGAAGCAGGCCTGAAGCCCGGCAAGGATATCAAGATCGTCTCCATCGACGGCGTGCCGGATATCTTCAAGGCCATGGGCGATGGCGAAGCCAACGTGACCGTGGAGCTGACGCCGAACATGGCAGGCCCCGCGCTCGATGCTCTCGCGGCCTACAAGAAGGACGGCACCATGCCGAAGAAGTGGATTCAGACGGAATCCAAGGTCTTCACGCCTGATACCGCCAAGGCCGAATACGAGAAGCGCAAGGAACTCTACTGATCCTCCCAGCTGGCGGCATGCTCAATGAGCATGCCGCCCCTTTTCTTTATGCGGCGTGTCGGCGAGGAGTTCATGGCGTCATTGGAGGAAGGGCCTCAGCTGCTTGAGATCAGGGGCCTGACGAAGGGATTTCCGGGCGTGCAGGCGCTCGACCATGTGGATTTCACCCTGCATCGCGGCGAAATCCACGCGCTGTTGGGCGAGAACGGCGCGGGCAAGTCCACACTGATCAAGGTGCTCACCGGCGTCTTCAAGCGGGACGACGGAACCATCCGCCTCGACGGGCAGGAGATCAATGCCCGCGATCCTGCGGATGCGCGCTCACTGGGCATCGGGACAGTCTATCAGGAGGTCAACCTGCTGCCGAACCTGTCGGTAGCAGAGAACTTATTTATCGGTCGCCAGCCCATTCGTTTCGGCCTCGTGAACGGTGCCGAGATGCGGCGGCGATCCGCTGAAATTCTCTCTGGCTACGGCCTCGATATCAATGTGGCCGATCCGCTCGGCAGCTTTTCGGTCGCCGTCCAGCAGATCGTCGCCATTGCCCGCGCGGTCGATCTCTCGGCCAAGGTGCTGATCCTCGACGAGCCGACCGCGAGCCTCGACATGCACGAGGTCGAGACGCTGTTCGGAATCCTGCGGGGCTTGAAGCAGAGCGGCATCGGCATCGTCTTTGTCACGCACTTCCTCGATCAGGTCTATGCCGTCTGCGACCGGATCACGGTTTTGCGCAACGGGCGTCTCGTCGGCTCGCGCCTGACGGCGGAGCTGCCGCGCATCGAATTGGTCTCGATGATGTTGGGGCGTGAGCTTGCGGCGGAAGCCCTGCATCGCAATCAGAGGCCGGAAGTTACCGGCGAGCCGATGGTAGCGTTCAAGGATTACGGCAAGCGTCGCCTCATTGAGCCCTTCGATCTGGCGATCCGCCAAGGCGAGGTGGTGGGATTGGCGGGCCTGCTCGGTTCCGGACGAACGGAGACGGCAAAACTCGTCTTCGGCATCGACAAGGCAGAGACGGGGCAGGCCTTCGTCGATGGAAAGCCCGTGCGCATCGCGTCTCCCCGGGATGCCGCGCGACTGCGGTTCGGGTTCACGCCCGAGGATCGCAAGACCGAGGGCATTGTCGCGGAATTGTCCATCCGCGAGAACATCATCCTCGCCCTTCAGGCGCAGCGCGGCTGGATGCACCAGATTTCCCGGCGCAGGCAAGAAGAGATCGCCAACCGCTTCATCAAGCTCCTCGATATTCGCACACCGGATGCCGAAAAGCCTATCGGGCTTCTCTCCGGCGGCAACCAGCAGAAGGCGCTGCTGGCGCGCTGGCTTGCCACCGAGCCGCGCTTCCTCATTCTCGACGAGCCGACACGTGGCATCGATGTGGGCGCTCACGCGGAGATCATCCGCCTGATCGAGCGCCTGTGCGAGGACGGCATGGCGCTCCTCGTCATCTCCTCAGAGCTCGAGGAAATTGCCTCTTACAGCGACCGGGTGGTCGTGCTGCGCGACCGGCGGCACGTGCGCGAATTGACCGGGTCGGAGGTCAATGCGGATAACATCATGACGACTATCGCGAATACTTAAAATGAGCAGCATGATTCAAGCCAGCGCTCCCCGTACGCTTCCCAAAGGATTGCCGCAGGTCGCCGCTCTCCTGATCGTCTTTCTCGTCAACTGGCTCGTGTTCCGCGACTTCTTCGCCGTTCGCCTTCAGGATGGGCGTCTCTTCGGCAGCCTCATCGACGTGTTCAACCGTGGCGCTCCCGTGGCGATCCTCGCCTTGGGAATGACGCTCGTCATCGCCACGCGCGGCATCGACCTGTCGGTCGGCGCGGTCATGGCCATTGCGGGAGCGCTTGCGGCATCGCTGACAGCGGAGGGATACCCTCTGCCCGTCGTGCTGGCGGCGGCTCTTGGTGTCGGGCTGCTCTGCGGATTGTGGAACGGCATCCTCGTCGCCGTGCTCGAAATCCAACCTTTCGTGGCAACCCTGATCTTGATGGTGGCAGGCCGTGGTTTCGCGCAGCTGATCACCGAGGGGCAGATCATCACCTTCGTCAGCGAAGGTTTCGCCGCCATCGGCAGCGGCTCGTTCCTCATGCTGCCGATGCCCGTGGTGATCGCGCTGGCCATGCTTCTCGTGACGCACATCGTCGTCAGGCACACCGCGCTCGGTCTCTTCATTGAGTCCATCGGTGCCAACCTCCGCTCCAGCGCCTATGCCGGCATCGGCACAAAGGTGGTGACCATCGCCGTCTATATGTGGTGCAGCCTCTGCGCTGCGGTCGCCGGCCTCATCGTCGCGGCCGATATCCGAGGGGCGGACGCCAACAATGCGGGCCTCTGGCTGGAGCTAGATGCGATCCTTGCCGTGGTGATCGGCGGAACGTCGCTGTTCGGCGGCCGGTTCAGCCTAGGGCTGTCGGTCATCGGCGCGCTTATCATTCAGGCCATGAATACCGGCATTCTGCTGAGCGGCTTCAGGCCCGAATACAACCTCATCGTGAAGGCGGTGGTGGTGCTGGCAGTCCTCCTTGTGCAATCACCTGTCGTCACGGGCCTCCGCGCCATCTGGAGGACCAAGGCATGATCCGGCGTCACCTTCCGGTCTTCGTCACCCTGGCCGTGTTCATCGTCGGATATCTCATCTGCCTGGCACAGTTCCCGAGCTTTGCTTCCACGCGGGTGATCGGCAACCTTCTTACTGACAACGCCTTCCTCGGCATCGTCGCCGTCGGCATGACCTTCGTCATTCTCTCAGGGGGCATTGACCTGTCGGTCGGATCGGTCATCGCCTTCACCGGCGTGTTCCTCGCTGTCGCCATCGAGCAGTACAGCATCAACCCCTATATCGCCTTCATCCTCATACTCGCGGTTGCCTCTCTGTTCGGTGCGGCGATGGGCTATGTGATCCATGTGTTCCAGATCCCGGCCTTCATCGTCACGCTTGCGGGCATGTTCCTGGCACGGGGCACGTGCTTCGTGCTCACGACGGATTCCATTGCGATCAACGCGCCGGCCTATGGAGACATCACGGACATCGCCTTGCGGCTTCCCGGAGGAGGGCGCCTGACCTTCATTGCGATGGTCATGCTGACCACCTTTGGGGTCGGCATCGTTCTGGCGCACTTCACCCGGTTCGGCACTAACGTCTATGCGCTGGGCGGCAACAGGACCTCCTCCGAGCTGATGGGCGTGCCCGTGGGGCGCACGACAATCAGGATCTACATGTTGTCGAGTTTTCTCGCGGCATTGGCGGGCATCGTCTTCTCCTTCTACACATCAGCTGGCTATTCACTGGCCGCGACCGGCGTGGAGCTCGATACGATTGCCGCCGTCGTGATCGGCGGCACGCTGCTCACCGGCGGCTACGGCACGATCTTCGGCACGCTCATCGGCGTGCTTATCCAGGGGTTGATCCAAACCTATATCACCTTCGAGGGCACCTTGAGCTCCTGGTGGACGAAGATCGCAATCGGTGGGCTTTTGTTCGCATTCATAGTATTGCAGCGCGGCCTCGCGGCAGCATCGCTGCGTTCACGACAGGCTTAAGGCGGTATAATGGTTTCGGGTAGCAGCTTCAAAATGGCCGGCAGAGCGCGCTCCGCTCATGATCTCGTGACCCAGGGGATCGGGCAGAGCATCATGCAGGGCCACTTCCCCATCGGCAGCACCTTGCCGGGCGATGCGGAGCTGATGGAGCATTTCGGCGTGTCCCGCACGGCGCTGCGGGAAGCCATGAAGACCCTGGCCGCCAAGGGCCTGATTGAATCGAAGACAAAGGTCGGTACGAAGGTTCTGGATCGTCAGAACTGGAACATGTTCGATGCCGATATCCTCGGCTGGCATCTCGAGCTCGGTGTCGATCCCCAGTTCCTCGGCTGGCTTTTCGAGATCCGGCAGACGCTGGAGCCGCTGGCCTGCGCCACCGCGGCCTTGCGCTGGACGCCCGCGCAACTGGAGAGCACGAACCAGGCGCTCCAGGCCATGTATCATTGCGAGAAGAACCGGCAGGGCTTCACCAAGGCCGATCTCGCGTTCCATCAGGCTATTCTGGAAGCCTCCGGCAACCCGTTCCTGCAATCCATCGGCTCCGTCATCGGCGCGGCGCTTGCGACCTCGTTCACGATCAGCTCTCCGGTTTCGAGCGATGCCCAGTTCAAGCGGGTCATGCGCCAGCATCAGGACGTGTTCGAGGCGATCAAGGCGCGCGACCCGCAAGCCGCGAGCGATGCCATGTCCCTGCTGATCGTCCAGGCGGCCGAGCGGGTACAGATCAAACGGGCAGAGAGCGCCATCGCAACCCTGCAGGTGCACGCTTTTTCGAAAGCCTGACGGCGCAAATTTCCCAGGAGGATAAGGTCGCCTCATCCGAAGAACCCACTTGCCGCAGCAAAATAGTATTATAGTATTAATTGACGATCGGACGGATGAGGCTCATTCGCTGATTGCCTGGAATGCGAGCCCGGAGCATGCGGCGTCCCGGCTCATCGCCTCACCAGCGGGGAGGATAGGAAGACGGCCCTGGTCAGCAGGTCACAGCTGACACAAATTCACTGTTGAGAAGCACGGAAGGTCATGCACCGGGCACGCCAACGACAGGCCAGGGCATGCGCACATGAAAGAGGGAGAACGACCTTGATGAATCTCAAGACAACTCTGGCGATCCTGGCTCTCGGAGCCGTCGGATTCGTCGGCGCGGCTCAAGCGCAGACCAAAGCCACCGTCGGCGTCGCCATGCCCACCAAGTCATCCGCCCGCTGGATCGACGACGGCAACAACATGGTCAAGGTGCTGAAGGAGAAGGGCTACAACGTAGACCTGCAATATGCCGAGGACGACATTCCCAACCAGCTCGCCCAGATCGAAAACATGATCACGAAGGGCTCGAAGGTTCTGGTGATCGCGGCCATCGACGGCACCACGCTCTCCGATGCGCTCCAGCAGGCCGCCGACAAGGGCATCAAGGTCATCGCCTATGACCGCCTCATCCGCAATTCCAAGAATGTCGATTACTACGCAACCTTCGACAACTTCCAGGTCGGCGTGCTCCAGGGCGGCTATATCGAGAAGGCGCTCGGGCTGAAGGAGGGCAAGGGCCCCTTTAATGTCGAGCTGTTCGGCGGCTCGCCGGACGATAATAACGCATTCTTTTTCTACAACGGCGCCATGTCGGTGCTCGACCCCTACATCAAGAGCGGCAAGCTCAAGGTGCAGAGCGGCCAGATGGGCATGGACAAGGTCTCGACCCTGCGCTGGGACGGCGCGGTCGCCCAGGCCCGCATGGATAACCTGCTCAGCGCCTATTACACCGACAAGCGCGTCGATGCGGTTTTGTCTCCCTATGACGGTCTGAGCATCGGCATCATCTCCTCGCTCAAGGGCGTGGGCTATGGCACGCCCCAGCAGCCGATGCCGGTCATCACCGGCCAGGACGCCGAGGTGCAGTCGGTCAAGTCGATCCTTGCCAAGGAGCAGACCTCGACGGTCTTCAAGGACACTCGCGAGCTCGCGAAGGTCACCGTGAACATGGTCGACGCCGTGCTCTCCGGAAAGACGCCCGAGGTCAACGACACGAAGACCTATGAGAACGGCGTGAAGACGGTTCCGTCCTATCTCTTAAAGCCCGTGAGCGTGGACGCCTCCAACTGGAAGGAAGTTCTGGTCGGCAGCGGCTACTACAAGGAAGACCAGTTCAAGTAAGAACGATATGGTGGCGGACCCTGCGTGTGAACGCAGGGTCCTCGTTCATTTGGTGAGGGCGTCTCAAAAGCCCGCCCGCAGAGCGATCCGAGGTTTGGTCATGAGTGCGATCCTTGAAATGCGGGGGATCACCAAGACGTTTCCGGGCGTCAAGGCGCTGGACAACGTCAATATCACCGTCAAGGCGGGCGAAATCCACGCGCTGGTCGGCGAGAACGGCGCGGGTAAATCGACGCTGATGAAGGTCCTGAGCGGCGYCTACCCGCACGGCTCCTATACCGGCTCGATTGTCTACGAGGGCGAGGAGCGCCGCTTCAAGGGCATCGCCGACAGCGAGCATCTCGGCATCATCATCATTCACCAGGAGCTGGCGCTCGTGCCGCTCCTGTCGATTGCGGAGAACATCTTCCTTGGCAACGAGCAGGCGGAATACGGGGTCATCGACTGGTCGCTCGTGTTTGCGCGCACCAAGGAACTGCTCAAGCTCGTCGGGCTCAATGAATCGCCTGAGACACTCGTCACCAATCTGGGCGTCGGCAAGCAGCAACTCGTGGAGATCGCCAAGGCGCTTTCCAAGAAGGTGAAGCTCCTGATCCTCGACGAGCCCACGGCGAGCCTGAACGAGAAGGACAGCGACGCGCTCTTGAACCTGCTGTTGCAGTTCAAGGCGAAAGGCATCTCCTCCATCCTGATCTCGCACAAGCTCAACGAGATCTCGAAGGTGGCGGATTCCATCACCGTCCTTCGTGATGGCGGCACGGTCGAAACCCTCGATTGCCGCGCGCAAGAGGTAAGCGAGGATCGCATCATTCGCGGCATGGTGGGCCGCACTATGGAGGACAGGTATCCGCACCGGGAACCGAAGATCGGCGAGACGATCTTCCAGGTGGAGAACTGGTCCGCCTACCATCCGCTGCACAGCAATGTTCAGGTGGTCAAGAACGTCAACCTGCACATCCGGCGCGGCGAGATCGTCGGCATCGCGGGGTTGATGGGGGCAGGGCGGACCGAGTTCGCCATGAGCCTGTTCGGCAAGAGCTATGGCCAGAACATCAGCGGCCGGGTCATGCTGCACGGCAAGGAAATCGACGTCAGCTCGGTGGAGAAAGCCGTCTCGAATGGCATCGCCTACGCCACCGAGGACCGGAAGACCTATGGCCTCGTTCTCGAAGAAGACATCCGCAAGAACGTGACTCTGGCGCATCTCAAAGGCGTCTCGAAGCTTCTGGTGATCGACGATATCCGCGAGCTTGCCGTCGCCAACGACTTCCGCAACAAGCTTCGCATCAGAAGCTCGAACGTGTTCCAGCAGGCGGTGAACCTGTCCGGTGGCAACCAGCAGAAGGTCGTTTTGAGCAAGTGGCTCTTTTCAGATCCTGAAATCCTCATTCTGGACGAGCCGACCCGGGGCATCGATGTCGGTGCCAAGTATGAAATCTACACCATCATCAACAAGCTGGCGGATGCCGGGAAGGGCGTGCTCGTGATCTCGTCGGAAATGCCGGAGCTGCTCGGCATGTGCGACCGGATCTACGTCATGAACGAGGGCGCACTCATCGCCGAGCTCGAGGTTGCCGAGGCATCCCAGGAAAAGATCATGCACGCCATTGTTAAGTCGGGAAGGCGCTGAGATGGATACGAGAACCGCTGACGAGCTTCACGCTTCCCAGAAAACGTCGTGGCTCGATTTCGTGAAGACGCATTTCCGCGACTACGGCATGCTGCTGTCGCTCCTCGTCATCATGCTGTTCTTCCAAGTGGTGACGGACGGCACCCTGCTGCGCCCGCTCAATCTTACGAACCTCGTCCTTCAGAACAGCTACATCGTCATCATGGCGTTGGGCATGCTGCTTGTCATTGTGGCCGGGCACATCGATCTGTCCGTCGGCTCCATCGTCGGTTTCGTCGGCGGTTTGGCCGCCGTGATGATGGTGCGGTGGGGCATCGATCCGGTGACGACGACCATCGCCTGCCTCGTCGTCGGCGGTCTCATCGGCGCGGCGCAGGGTTATTGGGTGGCCTATTTCAAGGTGCCGTCCTTCATCGTGACGCTTGCCGGCATGCTCGTGTTCAAGGGCCTGACCTTGGCGCTTCTCGGCGGCATGTCGGTCGGTCCGTTCCCGGTCGCCTTCCAGCGCCTCAGCTCCGGCTTCCTCCCCGATGTCTTCGGAGGGCAAGGGTTCAACTACACCGCCCTGTTTCTGGGCACCGCGAGCGTGATCGCGCTGATCTACTTCAGCGTCCGCAGCCGCGCGAACCAGCTCAAGCACGCGGTCGAGACCGCGCCTTTCGGCCTGTTCGTCTTCAAGAATGCGCTGCTGGCGATCCTCGTGGTGGCCTTCTGCTATCTGATGGCGACGTATCGCGGTCTGCCGAACGTTCTCATCATCATGGCGGCCCTGATCGCGCTCTACGCCTTCGTGACGAACCGGACGACCATCGGCCGGCGGATCTATGCGCTCGGCGGCAATGAGAAGGCGGCAAGGCTTTCCGGCATCAAGACCGAGCGCCTGACCTTCCTGACCTTCGTCAATATGGGCGTACTCGCAGGCCTTGCCGGTCTGATCTTCGCCGCCCGCTTGAACACGGCGACCCCGAAGGCGGGCCTCGGATTCGAACTCGATGTCATCGCCGCCGTCTTCATTGGCGGCGCATCGGCGACGGGTGGCGTCGGCAAGGTCACGGGCGCCGTGATCGGCGCCTTCGTCATGGGCGTCATGAACAACGGCATGTCGATCCTCGGCATCGGCATCGATTACCAGCAGGTCATCAAGGGCCTTGTGCTCCTGGCCGCTGTTTCGCTGGATGTCTACAACCGAAAGAAGTAAACGAGGGCTGTTCGTCGAGGCAGCCGCATTGGCTTAAAGCTACATCGCGCTGCCGCCCCGTTGATATGGCGACGAGGGTGGCGGCTGTATGGAACGGAGTGAGAGATGACGAAGAATTACATTGCGGGCGAGTGGGTTGTGGGCTCCGAGGCCGCGCCCAACATCAACCCCTCCAACACCCACGACATCCTCGGCGAGTTCGCCCGCGCCTCGGCGGCCGAGGCCGAGACCGCCATCGCCGCGGCGTACGACGCCTTCCCGGCCTGGTCGCGCTCCTCGATCCAGGCCCGCCACGACCTCCTCAAAGCGGTCGGCGACGAGATCCTCGCCCGCAAGGACGAGCTCGGCCGCCTGCTCTCGCGCGAGGAGGGCAAGACCCTGCCCGAGGGCATCGGCGAGGTCACCCGCGCCGCCCAGATCTTYCACTTCTTCGCCGGCGAAWSCYTGCGKCTSKCSGGCGAGAAGCTGCCCTCGGTGCGSCCGGCCGTCGAGGTCGAGATCACCCGCGAGCCGGTCGGCGTGATCGGSCTGATCACCCCGTGGAACTTCCCCATCGCCATTCCGGCCTGGAAGATCGCCCCGGCCTTGGCCTACGGCAACACCGTGGTGTTCAAGCCGGCCGAGCTGGTGCCGGGCTCAGGGCACGCGCTGGCCGAGATCATCATCCGCGCCGGGGTGCCTTCGGGCGTGTTCAACCTSGTCATGGGCCGGGGCTCGGTGGTCGGCGAGGCGCTGCTCGCCAGCCCCAAGGTCGCSGCGATCTCGTTCACCGGCTCGGTGCCGACGGGGCGSCGGGTCGCCATGAGCGCGATCAGCGCCGAYCCGATGAAGAAGCTGCAGCTCGAGATGGGCGGCAAGAACCCGATGGTGGTGTTGGACGATGCCGATCTCAACGTGGCGGTGGAGTGCGCCATCAACTCGGCCTTCTTCTCCACCGGCCAGCGCTGCACCGCCTCGTCGCGGCTGATCGTGACGGAGGGCATCCACGACCGCTTCGTCGCCGCGATGCAGGAGCGGATGGCTAAGCTGGTGGTCGACGATGCCCTCAAGGCGGGCACGCAGATCGGCCCGGTGGTCGACCAGGGCCAGCTCGACCAGGACCTGAAGTACATCCAGATCGGCCAGGACGAGGGCGCCCGGCTGGTGGCGGGCGGCGAGGTGCTCAAGCGCGAGGCGCCGGGCTTCTATCTGCAGCCGGCYYTGTTCACGGAAGTCGACAAYGCGATGCGGGTGGCGCGCGAGGAGATTTTTGGGCCGGTGGCGACGGTGATCCGGGCACGGGATTATGACGAGGCGCTGGCGCTGGCCAACGACACGCCGTTCGGGCTGTCGTCGGGGATCTGCACCACGAGCCTGAAATATGCCGGGCACTTCAAGCGGAACGCGGAAGCCGGGATGGTGATGGTGAACCTGCCGACGGCGGGGGTGGATTATCATGTGCCGTTCGGCGGGCGGAAGGGCTCGAGCTATGGCCCGCGCGAGCAGGGGCGCTATGCGGCGGAGTTCTACACCACGGTCAAGACCGCCTACACGTTTGACGGCAACGGCCCCTACGTGCCCAAGACAAAAGGCAGCGAGTAGGAGCAAGGTTGCCATCGAGTTGGACGGTTTAGGCGCTTTCGTCTCCGTCATGGCCGGGCTTGTCCCGGCCATCCCGATCCGAATAGCACCGCGCTTCAAACCTTCGGGATCACCGGCACAAGGCCGGTGATGACGGCAGAGAAAAGAAGGCAGGCTCCGGCCTTCCACAAGCATCTCAATTCTGCTGCTACGATTGTGGGAACTTGAATCGGTATCGTCCGTTTCCGCTCCATGAAGCCGCGCCGCGAGATCCTTAACCGTCCTGTCGTCCTGCTCGTTGAGGACGAGTCGCTCGTGCGGTTGACCCAAGTCGAAATCCTGAAGGATGCGGAATTCTGGGTCGTGGAGGCTCAGGATGCGGACGAGGCGTTCGATCTCCTGAAAAACCGCCCGGATATCGGTGCAGTTCTCACAGATGTGAACATGCCTGGCTCGATTGACGGTTTCGAGTTCGCACGGCTCGTCCAGC